>VYCT01000369.1:70302-71838 GCA_009843785.1 Candidatus Poribacteria bacterium
ATGTTAATAACACAACGATTCGGTTTATAAAGTAGGGAGAACACCCATGTACAAAAATAAGATTCTTCTTTTAAGTTTTATTCTCGGCGGTATGTTGTTTCCCTTGGTTGTCATCGCCAAAACCCCGCACCAACTCGTTACAGGAAATCAGTATACCCTTACAATCAATGTCAAAAACACCGGCTCTGTTGGCATCTCGCCTTTACAAGTAGAATTAGACACGTTACCCGCAGGAGTTTCTTATATTGCGAGTAAAACTTCCGAACGAATTTTACCGGGTGAGACTGAACATATCCCGATTAAGATAGAACTTTCCCTTGACGCTTTAGAAGGGAAACAAACACTCGCGTTCGTGCTCGTTGATCAGGCCGGGCGACGATGGCAACGACCTATTGAATTTAACGTTATCTCGCGTATCCCTGACGTGACCCGGATGTTACCGAATTACCCAAATCCTTTTAACCCTGAAACGTGGCTCCCCTTTGAGCTCAAAGATGCCGCAGATGTCTCGTTAAAGATTTATAACCTCAAAGGAGAACAGGTACGGCACCTTCTCCTTGGTTTTTTACCTGCCGGAACTTACCGGAACCGTAGTAAAGCGGCGCATTGGGATGGAAGAAATCACTCAGGAGAACAGGTTGCCAGTGGTGTCTATTTTTGTCAATTCACCGCCGGTAACTTTCAGTCAATCCATAAACTTGCCATCATGAAATAGGAGGTTTTAATCATGACGAAACGTGTACTGTTCATCGCCATTCTCGTTTTGGCTATTGGAAGTGTTTCCATATACTTGTACGCGCAAAGAGGAGAGAACAATGTTGAAATTGAAATGGAAATTGCTATTGATGACGCACAAGCATTAGAAAAGTTTGTAGAGGCAAAAGATCTGGAAAACGGCGGTGACTATGCGAAGACAATTGAGGTTTTAAAGAGCATCGCTCAGGAATTTCCAGACTCCGAGCACGCGGCTAAAGCCTACTTTGAAATCGCTCAAAATCAGTTTCACAACTTAAACGACCCTGCTAAGGCATTGATAGACTACCAAAAGGTGATAGATGCCCACGCCGATAGTCCATTCTATCCAGATGCACTCCTCGGTAAGGCAACTGCACTTGAAAATCCGAAAGAACAAGACGACGGCACATTTGTGTTTTCGGCGGAAGATCCCTACCCACTCTATATCAAACTGACCAAGGAGTACGCGGATACTGAACCGGGGACTGTAGCATCTTTGTGGAAAACAATTTCGGATGTGGCTGCCGGGACAACCACGCGCGAAGATGCCGCCAAACACTTTCAAGGGCTGCGGAAGAGTGGCAAGTCCGCTCTGATTCGTGCACAGGCAACATACGCGCTTGCCGCTAACTTGTATCTGAAGGGGTTGGAAACCGACCAGGTGCCGCTCGATGCAATGCCGTTTCTGAAAGAACTGATGAAAAACGATGCATATAAAGCCCCGCGGCGGCAAGCCTTGGTTTATGACCTAGTGCTGTGTCAATCGTTTGTTGCTGGATAGAGTCTCCTGAGTTTGATGCG
>VYCT01000194.1 GCA_009843785.1 Candidatus Poribacteria bacterium
TTAAAGCACTTTTTTACAACTTTTTCCAAGTCCAAAACGACTAATTCCGAAAAAAAAAACAAACTCTGGATATGGAAAGCTTTGTGTCGTGATACCGGAGAACTCATCGGATGGGAATGTGGTGATCGGGATAAAGGGACCCTCGAAAAACTCATCGAAAAGTTAGAAAAATGGAACGTCAAAGTCTATTACACCGATGAGTATCAGGCGTATGCCGCTGTGATCCCTGAAGATATGTTAGTTCAGACGAAAACAGAGACACACGGGATTGAACGTAATAATTGTCGGATGCGGCATTGGTTCGGGCGTTTTAAGCGAAAGTCTATTATCGTTTCAAAGAGTGTTGAGATGGTGAACTTGACGATCGCTTTATTTGCGAGGTTTCGGGTCAATGGAGATGTCTTTGACATCCTAAAAATCGGAAAAGCAGAACTCAATATCATTAGTTAACCGAAAACCCTCTTGTGCTTTAGAGTTTTCTGAATATGATGAATAGGTTGTTATACCATTCCTTCTGCCAAAAGATCTGACAAGATATGTTGGATTTAAGTTATAATGAGGGAATCCATAAATCACACTGAAAACTCAAAAAGCGCAGCATATCGACTATCAACGCATTGGCTTTAGAGGTTAGTTTTATCAGAGTCTTTTGCGAACTGCTGGTCGCCGATGGTTGACTGCTAACTAAAAAGGAGATATCTATGCAAAACTTGTTCTTCGCACTCGGTTCGGGTTTGAGCCTGCTTGGGGTTGTTTTGGGGGCATTTGGGGCGCATACACTGAAATCAAAAATTTCACCGGAAATGCTTGAGACGTTTGAAGTGGCGGTACGGTATCAGATGTACCACAGCCTCGGACTGATTGCTGCAGCGTGGGCAGTCTCACAATGGCAAAACCATCTCACAGCTGCATCTGGATGGTGTTTTGTCGCTGGGATCTTAATCTTTTCGGGGAGTCTTTATGTACTGAGTCTTACAGGCATTCGATGGCTCGGCGCAATTACACCCATCGGTGGATTGGCATTTATTGTCGGTTGGGGTTGTCTGATGATCGCTGCGCTCAGGGGTGGCTGAAATTGGCTGAAATTGATTGACAAGGTCCATCCGCGGGATAGACAGCCGCGTTTTCCGCTGCTACTGTGACGCAGTCGCCAGCGCAATGCCGATAGTGAGTATACTGTCGGTGACAACATCTTCAATATTGGAGCCATCAAGGTTGGCACGCTGAATCTTATATTTATGTGGAATTGTCCAATATATTTTCCCGCCCGAAATATCTAAGGCGATACCGATCGGACTATTTGCATAATATATTTTTACACCTAAAATATCTAACGGAATACTTATCGCAGTCCCGATAAGTTTACCATATCTAACAAAGAGTGTCTTGCGATGTGAACCGTCGAGATTCGCAGACTGAATTTTACCACTGAACTCATCTGCCCAATAAATTTTATTTCCATCCGAGTCCAGATCGATACCGTTTGGACCCAGTAAATCAGTGATGATGTCTTCAACATCTGAACCATCAAGATTCGCACGTTGAATCTTACTGGCACCAAGGTCTGCCCAATACATTTTCCCACTGGGAACATCCAAAGCGATGCCACGTGGACTTTTCAAATTAGTGATGATGTCTTCGATGTCTGAGCCATCGAGGTTGGCACGTTGAATCTTATTCGGCGTAGCGTTCCAGACGGTCCAGTACATCTTATTTCCATCAATATCCAAGGCAATGCCTTCCTTTATGCCTCTATTGGATGGAACAAGTTCCTCAACGTTTGAGCCGTCCAAGTTGGCACGTTGAATCTTACAGCCGCTCGTCCAGTACATCTGACCACCGGAAATGTCTAATGCGATACCAATTGGAGAGCATACGTCAGTAACGAGGTTTTCGATATCTGAACTATCGGAGCGAATGCGCCGAATTCTACCTGATCTGTTCGTCCAATAGATGAGGACATCGTAGGGGCGAGGTAACCTCGCCCCTACACCAGATGATTCTTCAGATAATATCTCCTGTGACGTTTTTGGGTCTTTCTGGTAACCGAGGAAAAAAACGACACATCCAATTCCAATTAAAACGATAGCAAGTATTGATTTTTTTACCATTTTGTTGTTTTTTGATAATTACGATGCCCTGAGTTGGTACAGCAACAAAATACGGATCAAGTCAAAAACCGCGTAAACGGACATAGAATCAATATATTGTGTGTTACTATGGTTTAATTATACTTTGTTTGCATTTGGAAATCAACTTGGTGTGTAAATATCTTTGAAAAGGTAGATGCCTGAATGAGAAGAAGGTTTGACAGATTATATATTCTCGTGTAAACTAACTGTACTTTTAGAGCGGGTAGTAAGTTCCCAAAACCTAATGTGAAAACTCGTAAGAAAACCGAGCGAAAAATTTCGTGTTTAAAATACCGATAAGGAGAAGATCTCATGAAGCAGTTAAACGTTCAGTGCCTCTGTATATGTGTCTGTTTCGCTTTCATATTAGCGATACATCCAGCATTAGCGATTCGTTACGAGTTTGATAGTGAGAAGGAGATTGCAGATTGGGAGCTCGGACCGCAGGCAACGGCGAAAGTCAAAGATGGTATGCTTGAACTCACTGTTGCCGGTGGGCAGAATTCTGGTATCTACTTCGGTGAAGATAATTGGACCGATTACCGGATGGAAGTTAAAGCCCGAAAACTGGTTGGCCCCTATTTCCACCTGTTCGCACGGGTCCAGGAACCCGCCGTAGATTTCTATTTCTTGGAAATCAGTTATAACTCGCATACGACTTCACTGTTCATGTTTAGGGGTGGAGCTGCAAATGAGATTACCGGCGGTCCCCGTCCGAAACGTCCTGATTCAAAGGATGCCAAAGGTGGCGATTC
The DNA here is from genome assembly GCA_009843785.1 of Candidatus Poribacteria bacterium. GTDB lineage: Bacteria > Poribacteria > WGA-4E > WGA-4E > WGA-3G > WGA-3G. The sequence continues at coordinate 2,888 of VYCT01000194.1, forward strand.
ATATACCATTGTTTTTGAAACGGAAGGAGAGACCCTCAGAACCTACATTGATGGGAAACTGATGGTTGAAAATCAGGACAAGACCTACGATAAAGGTCGCCCCGGCTTAGGAGGCAGAGATTCAACCGTCCTCTATGAGTACGTAGAGATTAATGGTCAGGGTATTCCACCGACAGCCGTTGAACCCGTTGACAAATTAGCGATTACGTGGGCTGAGTTGAAGAGTAAATAGACGTAAAGCAGATCACGGTTAGACAAGATCTGTTTTTATAGTAAAGCCCGTAAATAAGTGGACATCTTTGTAGCATGATGCACGTCGCATCTGGGCGAGTACGCCGCAAAACTGTTAGTTTGTGCCAGTCTGAATGCCTGTTATAGGTATTCAGACTGTTTGAGAGTGTCCAATTAATTATAGGTTTTACTATAACTGATAACCGAGAACTGAAAACTGATAACTATTAAAAAATTGAAGGAGAAGTGCGTGTCGCACCTGAGAGTATACATAGCAGGATATTCCAAGGTGCTCTCACACAAAATAGAGATGAAACAATTTATTTGTTTTTTGGCAGTTGTGGTGTTTGTAATGAGTTGTATGCTCGCGCATGCAGCGGATCCAGAGAAAGATTTGCTTATCTACTTGCCTTTTGATGAAGGAGATGGAAATAAGGCTGGCGATGTCGGGCCTAACGGTTTCACAGGCGACATCAAAAACGCAAAATGGGTTGAGGGCGTGGTCGGTCAAGCACTCCATTTTAACAATGGGAGTGTTAACTTCGACCCACTCGGAATTGATCAACCCAAGGAGATGACGATTGAGTTTTGGTTCAAGCCTGACGAGAAAATTGAGGGTGGCAACCGCATTGATCTGCTATATCGTTTGAACGGTGGCGGACGACCTCACATTACGTTCAACCGTGGCGGCATTTTGTTCGGCTTCTATTTTGCAACGCAAGGCGTAGAATTACCGATACACACGACTCATGAGGTGTTTGAACCGGAATGGTACTACTTCGTCGGGTCACAGAGCAAACAGATAGCATGGATGTATATTAACGGAGAACTTGATGCCGAGGCGAAAGCCGGTGGAGATGCTCGTATGGATTTCGGTACCCAAGGTATGTGTATCGGAGCGAGTCAGGGCAATAGCAATTTCTTCAACGGTATGATTGATGAATTTAAAATTTGGAGCGTCGCGTTAACTGCGGAGGAGGTCAAAGCCAATATGGAAAAAACTCTCGCCGTGGAAGCGGAGGGAAAATTAACGACAACTTGGGGCAAACTCAAGTCTGCGGCTAAATAGTCATTAGCGGTCAGCAATCAGCAAAGAAAAGAGGTGTTCTGTAATGCTTGCGTCTTTACTGACTGCTGAAAGCCGATGGCTGATAGCCATTAAAAAACTGAAATGTGGAGTGGGCGGCTTGCTGAACGTCCCTCCGCATCTACACAAGTGAGTACGTGTTCCCCTTTTACCGGGGTGAGCCAATGCGGCTGCCCTGCGTTCCCTTTGAAAATCAATTCACCATCCAAAAACCAAAATAACTGCTGTGTTCGGTTGGAAGTCGAGGCTGACAATTGTATCTTTTGCTGTTCTAATGGGACCCCATCCCGTATGTAGTACACAGTGTCTTCTGTGGGAGATAGGATGACCGGGGCAGTCCCCGCAATTGTGCCTGTACACAATGGGTTGTGCTTCGGAAGCACTGGCACAGCAAATCCATTTTTTGCCAGCCAAGTCGCCGCCTCGGCGGGCCATTCTTCAAATATTTTCGTCTCTACGTTTGGGTCATGCTGAGCATAATTTTTTTCTGTCGTCGGCAGATTCCGACAGTGAGAGCAGAGACTGTGTCCGGTAACTTCATCAACATAGATGCGTTTGTGAATTGTGCAGGCTTTAACAGGCGAAATGCCGGGAATATAGACATCGTTTTTACGCGTAGGGCAGTGTAGGGACGGAGGAGCCCCTGTGAGCGCACAAACCTCTCGCATTTTTAGTTGTTCAGGCCGTGTAAACCAACGATGCGTGTCTTGTCGTGTGAGGGCATTGAAAAGTGCGAATAGAACAGGAGTTGCTGCGTCCGCCCCGCTTAGCATCGGTGCTCCTTTTCCATCAAAATTGCCGAGCCACACACCGATTGTTAATTTCGGTGAATACCCGATACACCACGCATCCCGATGTCCATAAGAAGTGCCAGTTTTCCAAGCAATTTTCGGTAGATTCACGGTCACTTCAAAGGCTTCTGGGTTTTTGACAGTGTTGACGGGCAATTGTGAGGTTGTTAGCATCTCTGTTATAATGAAACTCGTCTCTTTTCGGAGTAAACGTTGTGAATAGCCTTCGGTTTCCATCGGTTTCCCTTGATTATCAGCAAGAAGGTTTGCTGACTGCTGCTGACCGCTGATGACTATTTGGTAAGGCGCGAATTCTCCCATATTTGCCAGTCCTGCGTAAAGTGTTGTCAACTCAAGCAGATTTACTTCGCAGCCACCGAGAACCATAGAGAGTCCGTACTTTTTCGCAGGTGTGAGTGTGGAGATACCTGCTTGTTGAAGAAAAGCGTGCAGTGTCCTGTTTTTCAGACGCGCATAGAGGTTCACGGCAGGGACATTGAGGGAGCGAGCAAGTGCCTGACGAGCCGGAACATAGCCGTTATACGTGCCATCATAATTCACCGGTTCATATCCACTGTAGGTAACAGGGACATCAAAGAGCAATGTTTCTGGCGTAATCAAGCCTTGTTCGATGCTAAGGGCGTAGACGAAAGGTTTAAGTGTGGAACCTGGGGAACGCGATGCGAGGGTGCCGTTTATTTGACCCGATGCCCTCTGATCAAAAAAATCGTGGGAACCTACCATTGCCAAGACTTGGCGACTTTGCGTGTCCATAACCACGATGGCACCTGTGCTTGCAGTATGGGATTGCAAGCGGCGAGCATCCGCAATTCCAGCAGCGGAGGCATTCAGATATTCGCGAAGGATGCGCACCGCTGTTTCTTGGACCTTCGCGTCTATTGTCGTGTATATCCTGCCATCTGCTGTAGTGTCTGTGTTCCATCGGTTTCCGTTAGCCAACATACGTGAGAGATGTGGTGCTTTGAAGGGGAGCGGGTGCCGTTTTGTCGGTATCGGCTCTCGCAATGCTTCTTGCCACTGCTGTTCGGAAATCTGGTCGCGTGCGCGGAGGCGGTTCAGGACTTTTGCTCGCGCATGTCGAGCGTTTTCTGGAAATCTGTCTGGACGCAAACGTTCGGGTGCGTTCGGAATAGCAGCAAGGAGAGCCGCCTCACCAAGACTTATTGCGTGCTGCGGTTTGTTGAAATAAAATCGAGATGCTGCCCCTGTTCCAACGATATTCCCGCCGTAGGGAAGCATATTAAAGTAGAGGTTTAGGATCTCAGATTTAGAATATGCCAGTTCAAGTTGGATAGCTCGAAACATTTCAATCAGTTTGTTTCGGACATTTCGTGCCTTCGGTTCCATCAGTCGCGCAAGCTGCATAGTGATGGTTGAACCACCGCGCACGACTTCTCCGGCTTTGACATTATCATAAAAGGCAGTTACCATAGACACCGGATTGATCCCGCAGTGGTAGTAAAACCATCTGTCCTCTGTTGTTAGCATTGCTTCGTGTAGCCAAGGGTTTTCAGTTTTCGGTTTTCGGTTATCAGTTAAAGAGGGATCTTGTCCAACCGAATCACCTCTTAACTGATTACTGACAACTGATGACTGATAACTAAACCGCCACATACCATCCTCAGCTAAGAACGCGCGAAGCCATTCCCCGTTTCGATCTAACACAATCCGAGAGGGTGGCGGATGGAGGCGTGTTTTGGGCAGCGGGAAACACCAGTTTGCTATCGTGAAGAGGAGAATAATAAAGAGGGGCAGAATAGCCATCAGCCATCGGTTATCAGTTTTCAGGAAAGAAAAGAGGCATTTTGTAACGCTTGCGTCTTTACTGGCTGCTGGCTGCGTCGGAAGCACGCCATCACGATGATCATGATCGCGTGACTTCCGAGGACGGCTGAAAGCCATTCCAGCTGATGGTTGATGGCTATTCCTTTTCATCATTCTGTAACCACTTTGATACTCATACTACCCGTTACAGCAGATTTTGTCGGATCGTACATCGCTTCCGCCGCGATAGGTGGCAAAGTAAATTCACCTTGTGTTACCGCCCTTAGGGCGTAATAGAATTTACGTTCACGTTGGCGCGGGAACGTGCCGAAGAAGATGAGTCGATCGTCGCGAATGTCGATATAGTCAGGTTTGAAACCTTGTGCTTTCAGCCATGGAATGCCGGCTCGGGATTCCAAACGTGGGTTCTCAATCTCAAATCCTGTTGGTAACATATCGACGACGACAACATTTTCCAGATTGGCTGTCAGTGCTTTGACTGTTATCTCTGAGACGATTAAGTCGCCGTGTACAAACGTGCCGGTGAGTTCCTCACCATCTTTGTTAAAATACCGACGGCGGACCTGTAATTCACGTTCATATTCTTCAATAAACGAATCGCGTTGGATGCCGAACGCACTCCAGTAATAGTAGCAACTCCCTTCGCCTTCGATGTTGAGTTGTATACGCGCCCCGTCCCAGGCAGCATCGGTGTAGCGCGTCTCAGTCGCATCAAAATCAGCGAAGTGTTCACCATTGAGTTTGAGAGTACCGCTGTAATTCCTATCTGCTTGTTTCTTCATAATCTTACCGAGTGCGAGGAATGCGAAGGCATTATCTTGTGTTGTCCGCCATCGGTTTCCACCGGAGGCTGCCTCACTCAAATTCTTGACGAGCATCGGAATAGATGGATGGTTTTCGTTAACTTCGGCAAGCACATCCAACATAATCGCTTGTGCTCGGATAGGTGAATTAAATGTTCCACCTGTTTCCCATCCTGGATTGCCTTTACCATTAAAACTCAGCGATACTGATACCGGTAGCATTGAAAGGGCTGTTTCCAGTTCGCCGCTGAGGGCAAATGTGCCAGCAAGTTGGAAGTGACTGTAATCACTGAGACCACTTGCCCCTCTGTTTTTCAGATAGTGCATCGTGCCATGATCGGGTTGCCCAGCGGCTGCCAAGACGTAAGACGCATAGGTCGCGAGCGCGATGTTTGCCCTTACTTTTTTAGCATCATTTTCGCCTTCCGTGTCAGGTGAAAATTTTGCCCGTGTTTTTAAACCTTCGAGCATGGCATCGTAAACACGGTCTGCTACCTCATAGCCCGCTTTTCGAGCTTCAACGAGAAAGTGAGACGCATAGATGCTGCTCCATGGATTAGCATAGGTGCCACCGGGCCAGTACGAAAACTCATTGTTCGACATCAGCATACTTTCAAGTTTTGTGATACCCGCCGTAATATAATGATCCACCGAATCTTCTGCTGCGAGCATCGGTTCAACGCTTCGCGCCAGGTCACTGAAATAGAGCAAGGGGAAAACCTTACTTGTTGTTTGCTCCAGACATCCGTGTGGATAGCGGACAAGATAACGGAGGCTATCCGAAAACGCAATATTGGGAAACGGTGATAATGTCAAACTAAACTCGGATGAATCTGCTATTAAGTTTGAAGGGAGAATAAAATCGACCGGTTCACCCGCGCTTATCACCCCATGTCCAGTTTTTGTGACGGGTGGCGCGACGGAGCGCAGCGGCAACTTCACATCCATTTGCGTCGTTTCAGTATTACCTTCTGCAGATAGATTGAAATTGACTTCTCCGAGCGCATCCTGAGCACGAATATCGAAAAAGACTTGTGCTTCTGTGCCGGCTTCAACTGTTTTCTCCACACTGAGTTCGTATAGCGGAGGCTCCATTTTTGGTGTTTGTGCTGGTTTTTCTGGTGTATTCTCAGGCATCGTTTCAGAGGTATTACGGGTGCTTGCTGACAATAGTTGCACGTCTCCCGATCCTCGCAATTTGACGGTAAATTCACCCACCTCACCTGTGCCGTTGAAAAGGGTGACTGGCACTCGGATCTTATCGCCGCCTGCAAGGAATCGTGGGAAAGTCGGCGTTAAGACAATAGGTTCACGGACGGTCAAATACGCTTCCGTGGCACCGTAATCTGCTCCGGCGAAAGCGACCGCCATCAACCTCAATTTCCCATTGAACTGTGGAATTTTGAATTGGACAGTCCCGCGCCCATTTCCATCGGTTTGCACGAATCCTGACCAAAGTGAAACCGGTTTTACACGCCTGATACTGCTCGTATTAAGCCGCTTTCTTCCTAATCTACGCGCGGCTGCCCCATCGCCACCTGTGCTTGAGTTGTCGGTGACATCCGCGATTTCAGGGAGGATCCCGCTATACAGATCAAAAGCGCGTGTCTTTAACCCGCGTTGTTGATAGAAAAAGTCGTGCGGGTTAGGTGTTTGGAAGTCGGTTAAGGCAAGGATCCCCTCATCAACCGCTGCGATACAAACATCGTATTTCTGCCAGGAGCGTCTGCCATGGACCTCGAACGCGATATTTATCTCGCTGTTTGGACGAACAATTGCCTCAGATTGGAAACCATCGGATATCGGTTCCCCTCGGTGATCGGTAAGAGGTGTTCGTTCTTGCTGATCGCTATTAGCCTTGAGGGACATTTCAATTGCAAGTCGTCTCCGCGTTGCATCTATTTTCAAGGGAATCACACCAAACGCGCGTGCAGGGAGAAGTGACTTGTTGTTTGGTTGTGACACCGTATCCATCGGGATAGTTCGCGTCAGTGTTGCTGAGAGGTACACGTTCGGTTTATAACTGTACCGTACCGGAATTGACACGGTTGCTGTATTTTCTTTCATTACTATCGTTCGGTGACTGAGCACCCGTTCTCGTTCGACCGTGAGCAGAAGTGTACCTGGGAACGGTGCCTTGATATTCAGTTTTGCTGTCTGTCCCGGACGATAGGCAGGTTTGTCAAGCACCAAATCCAATCGAGTCGGATGTTCCATAGAGACTGGGGTGTTTCTCCATCCACTCACGTAGAATCCTATTTCCGCTGTTGCCGTTGATTCGATGTCCTCGAGGCGAACCCGGTATTCACCATAGCCTGTAGGGGTGAATGTCGCTGTTTGTGCGGTTTCTCCCGAAGTGAGTGCGTATGTTTTCACCTCTGTCATCTGCGGTTCAGAGACGTACGCGTAACGGCCTGCCGCGTTTTGCCGAAGTATCGTGTTCCAATGGACCTTGTGGAGGCTTAATTTTAAGGCTCTATCCGGTGTAATTGTCATTGCATCGTCAACGGCTACATAATCGAAACGAAGCGGTTGGTTGATTTTGACCTCTCCAGTAGTTGCCCGCCGAACCCCCGCGTAATGCGAGTAAGGATGGATAACAACTCGGTGTGAAGCAGTGACAGCTCTGCCCCCGACCTCACTAACAGTTGCTGTTAGAATACCGTTGAGTAAAGAGGGGGCTTTCAATGTTGCAGGAACAGTGAGTTGGTAACGGGCTTTACCCGTTGCATCGGTTTTGGCTTCTCCTAATTCAATCCGTTGACTTTCAAATTGTCTGGTATTTCCGAAAACGAAGGAACGCCACTTTGCGGCATCTGTCCCTGGGGGTAAAGCGTCATCGGAAACGACAAACGGAACTGCTTGCAGTTGGCATGAAGCCTGAGTTTTCCGTCCGACGGCTGGTGGTCCGAACAGATTCATAGCATTGATTTCAATGCTGAGTTCGTCTCCGAGTTTATAAGAGGGTTTATCAACGGTTATGGCAACTTTCATCCGGTCTGGCATGAATTCCTCGACCTGAAATTGCACGCTTCCAACGACTCGATCAGCAATTTGCATCTTAGCAATATAGTTGCCTGTTAGCGCGTAGTCAGGAATCGGAATTTTTACCTCACAGGCACCACTTTTGTTAGTCTGTTGCCTTAATTCTCGCATGATTCTGCCATCTGGTGAGAGGATTTTGATGCGAGTGGGGATCGGTTCAGGTGTCACCTGCTTCGGTCCTCGGACAACGCCAGCGAGTTGAACAGTTTCACCGGGTCGATAAACCCCCCTGCTTGTATAAAGAAATGCCTCATAGCCTTTTTGCAAGTAGGCAGGTCCTGCGATGTCAAAGTCTGCTGTTGCAATTTCATGCCTGTCTAATTGAATAAAAGCGAGATCGTCACGTTTCGCGACGGTAATCATAAACGGTAGGAAGTCTTCTGTTTTCTCTGCGACTTCAGTGAACTCCGCAAATCCTGCCCAGTTGGTTGTGCCGCTGAGCAGCGTCTGGTTGTTGTTACTGATGAGTTGGACACGCGCGGCTGGCACCGGTGCGCCAGTCGCAATGGATTTCACCCAAACGTATAAATTATCTCCCGCGCGTTTCGCGCTGATCCCCAAATCTGTGATGAGCACCCATTGATGCGCGCCGTCCCACTGCCTATCAGCGTTTTGCGCTACAACCTTAAAGATACCGACATGTTCATCCGCGAGATAGGCCTCTAAGGAGATGGGTGTCGTTACCTCTTCGTTCAATTGCGGGGGTATATCAAGCACTTCCGAATGAATAGGTTTGCCTAAATTCCGACTCCATCGGCTCCATCTGTCTAATCTTGATACATAAATGAGATTGTTCGCAAAAACTTTCTCAATATTGAGTTTTACACGTTTAACGTTAATCGTTGTGAGTCCAAGATTTAGGTGTCCTTTTCTCGCGAGAAAGAAGCCGTCACCAAGGAACCGCAGCTGCGGTCGAATGTCTGGAATTCTGAACCGCGTCATATAGTCCCCTTTTAAAACGGCATCGTTTCGTGCTGTCAAACCGCGCCGAATTTTCAGTGTGTAAGTGGTACGCCGCTTAAAATTACCGTGGATTCTAATGTTCCGATAATTGGATGTCACTTGATAGGCGACAGCCGGTGTAACTTCAAGATAAGGTTCAAGCGTATCGCTGAGTACTGGAGCGTTAAAACTGACTGAAATATAAGGGGTCCCGTCACTTTCCCGAACGTCTGAATATGTTACACCGAGGGTTCCTCTACCCCGCAGGATTACCGGTGTAACGTTTGCTTTTTCGAGACCGATTTCCCCTCCTGTACATTTAAATCCCTTTTCAATTTTGACTTTTATTTTTTGGTTTACGTCGCTGCGTTTTATCCGTTTCGTCTCGAATGTTATTGTCCGCGCTGTCACCGTGTTGGTTTGAATCTGATACGGAATTTCTGTTCCATCATCTAATTCAATAGAAAGATGTGCCTTTAAATCGGCGGTCGTTACTGGATAATTAAATGTGATTGTGCCGAAACCTATTGCGTGTTCACGTGACTCGTCAGTGTTAAATTCCATGCGGGTCTGCTGAACTGCGAAAGGTTCTGTGGCGAATTTAAACTCTTTTTGTCCGGTGAGTTGGAATACTTCAGATGGATTGATTTCGGATGTGAGTTTGACAGTATATTGGGCGGCGGGTGCTAAAGCTGCGTCTAAAAAGAAACCTATTCTATCGGGTGCTACCCAGCGAGCGGTACCTTGAACGGCTGGGGTGAACCGAAGGGCTTCCGCTGGGACTTCTGTCCCGACACGCGATTTATCAACGATTCCCTCCGAAAAAGTAATCGAAAAATCAGTCCATTGCCCGACTTCTCCTTGGGGGGCGAAGGTGTTAACACTGTATCGCGTCTTGGCACCCACATTTCCCCGCACAATATAGAAAAGGCAGGCACCGAGGAGTAGCGTCATCAATCCTATGACCCCGATTAAACTTTTTAATAACAGGTTTCGGTTCTCAGGTTCCGCCGAAAGATTTTTGGAAAGTTTGGAAAACACCATGAGAAGTGCCTCCTTTACTTTAGAGTTGTTGGTTATAAGTTAAGAGCCAAATGAACCTCTTTACTTAGAACTTAAAGCGCAGCGCACTTATAACTTAGAATCTTTTTAACGAAATATAGTAGGAAGAAGATACGAAATAGGTTAAGCAATTTTCATGCCAAAGTTTTGGGGCTTTGTACGAAGCGTTTAAGAAACCATAGTCAGATTTAGACGGGGTTCAAAAGATTCGGAAAGTGTCTTTAGGTGACGTTATGTGTAAATATAAACACATAGGGACGGATATCTGTATCCGTCCCTGATGGTAAGTATTTCGACGCGGTTGCAAATCAAATTGTGTTCTATAGTGAACAATCTTCAGAACCAGAACCGTGACATCAAAATAATCTGGTCTGTGCCTTGGAGTTGACGTAACGTGCCTTTGTCTTGGATGGTATCATCTTCACCGCGGTCAGCATTCGTAAGGTTTGCCCAGTAAAACAGCGAGATTGCCCCGTTTTCCATGAAATTGTATTGTGCACTGAGCGTCACCCGCTGGCTTGCGTCCCCCTTAACTGTTCTATCTGGATCGAACAATCCATATCTGCCTGCAACAGTGAGTTGGGGCAGGACGCGATATTTCGCACCGACATAGTATCCTTTTGAGTTGATGTCATCTGATGCAAAGGCGGCGACTTCTCCACTGTTGCCAAAATTGAATTCTCCTTCTATACTCAGACCCGCATAGGATGCGGTGAGAAATGCGCCGATGAGGCGTTCCCAGTCTTCACTGGGTTTTTCGAGTATACCAGAAATACCAGCTCTGACCGGTCCGAGTTGCGCACCAAGTGTGCCAAGTCCGCCTTTTGCTGCAGCGTTATTGGCGTTAAAAAAGGCAGCATTGTAAAAAACTTTACCCGCACTTCCACCAAGTTCAACCCCAACATCCCGTTTGTTAGAACCCAGGCTGTAACCTTCCCGGACAAGTATGTTGTGATCCTTCTGTTTTATACCGAACGGGAGACGGAATTGCCCAACTTTGACATAGAGGTGTTTTGGGATAGCATCTACCGTTGCGAACGCATTCATCGTTGTTCCAGCATTATTAGAAAGCGTAAGTCTGATGTGTTCTGAGGCTTGCGCATTGAATGTTACTTCTGCTTGCATCAACAGAAATCTGTCAATCGAGGAATGGCATGAATTACAGCTGGCTATAGCATTTTGCTTTTCGTCAACATGTGTTGTTTTGATGAATGCAGTCTGGAAGTCAAGCGATGTTGTGAGTTGTTTGACAACCTCTTTGGCTTCTTCGGTCACGGCTTCCATGTCGAAATCTTCGGGAAATTCAAAATAGTTCTCTTCAAAAATTTCACCGATGCGATTTCGGGGACCACCGCCTGCTGGATCGAGATGGCAAAAACTACACTCTTTCTCAAGTTCGGTCGCAAACTCGGGACGCGCGTCCGTACCCGTTGGGAAAAAAAGACTGAGCGCGATACCCATTATGAGTGCGAGTCGGAGCAGCGACGGCGCGACACTGGATATATCCAAGTGTTTTAATCGTGAGGTAGTGTGTCTGAAGCACTGCACATAGTTATTATGATGTGTGTTCAACATTTTCTTCAGATTGGAATCTCCATGCTTTAGCTTGAAGAGGAAAATCTGCCTTTATATATCGAAAGTGAGTTGGAGTGCTAAGTTATTCTGTTCCACTTTCGGTTGTTTAGACACGAGGTCGTATCTAAAGTTAAGTCTGGTTAATATTTTACAATCCTCTAACTTTGCAGAAAGGATTAGTCTTTTACCACCTTGTATAGGTTGTAAAGATAAACCGCCTTTTTGGTAGCCACACACTGCTGCTATACCGTGTTTGACATGCTTCACAAGAGTGTTCTTTACTACACCGAGACACATTGTACCTCCGAATCGTGGTCTTTTACCACCTTTCTGTGGTAATTGTCTATGTAGTTGTCGTCTCTTAATCTGTAAAGGTGATATACAGAATATATCTGTATTATCCACAGTTGGTTCACCGCCAATTACATGATATGCCAGGCACCAGCTATCCACACAATGTGTCTCAAAAGATTTGGCAGTCTTATCAGATGATTTTTTCAAACCAAGACTATCACGTATAGACTTTGTTTCGTAGCCTTGTATAGTAAGTAACTGCCACATCTTTTCAACCTCACCATAGAACCAGTTTTTACCCACTTCAAGCGGACTAAACGACTGATTCCATTTTTTAGCACCTTCCCAGGGACTCGCCTTAATATCTTCTACGCATATATGTGTGACCGGATAGAGTTTATCGAGCCAGTTAAGTATGCGCAGTTTCCAGTCCCACCTGGCACGAGTTCCAGCGGGTATGCGTTCTTTATTAGCAAGACGGTTCGTGCGGTTTTTTCTGTTAGGACACTTTCGTGAACGCCTACCACGCCTTAACTCTCTGCGATTCTTGACCTTCTTCGCAGTATGAGTATGTGCATCCGCCTGAACATTCAGATATGTATGGGACTCAGATTTGACGGTGAAACCCTCTTTCTTACTACCAGGATCCACACCCACACATATCTCCTGCGTCCATTCTTTACTTTGATAATTCAGACGTATACAAAATATACCGTTGTCCCAGTAAGGCGTTGCCTGACCTGACTTAATCATCATAGCAGCACGCGTTTCTGTTGTAGGCATTAACCGTTTACCCTCTTTACTCTTTACAGCAACGAAATTCATCGTAAACTCCCTTGCGGGCTATATGTTTCCCCATTGAGATCACAATACAGAGAGGAATCAGACTTGAGGAGCATCCGAAACATCTTGTTGTGTGCCACCACAAGCATTGCGATATATTACTCTATTCAGCGTCTCACGTTGTTAGGGTCCCAGCTGGCTGCCGATATTCTAACAATCTCCAGCCTTTAGGCTGAAGTCACTGAAGCTCTGTGAAAACATAATCGATGTCTTCAACGCGGGCGTGGCATCCCCAACACACACCGTCTTTGGCGATGACGCTGAACTCAGCATCGGGCGCGTTTCGGACGTACTCGATGAACTCCCAATCGTTGTGATCAGGGTCTACGCCTGCTTTCTTCCGCATAATCGCAATGAGTCCGACATAATCCTTACCAGGACGGTTCGCTTCCTTTACAACGATACTGCCATCCGGGTATGGGAACTGCTGTTCGCCATTCGGTGCGATGTCTTCCCGTGTTTTATTGACATAAACGTTTTTTGTACCGTTGTGTGGGTCGCCACCCGGAACGGGAGGGATAGGCTCAGCGTTTAATTTGAGCCACTGTGTGTAGCCAGCCACATCATCAGGTAAGCCGGGAAGTGCTACTACTGTTTCTTCAGGTTGGATAGGTTCTTCGGCAGTTTCAGTTTTTTCTTCTTCTTCTTGCTGTTCAATGAGTTCTTCCAACTGCTTTTCGGCGCACGCGCTGAGAAGTAGACAACTTATCAGTATGATTGCGAGGCAAGATAGCAGGTTTCGTGCTTGTGTTTTCATGATAAAATCCTCGATTATTTTTAGATGATTTTTTATATTTTCCTGGTGAGGTTTTGCCCAAGCCAATTTCTACAAAGGTATGTTTTTAATAGTCTAAAATGTAAGACAAGGACGAATCGTCCTTGACCACAATTTATAGTGAAACCTAAAAATAAAGAGACACTTTCCTCCCCCGGTAGGTTCGGTTTTCTAACCGAACCGGTGTGGAGCGTCCTATTAATTCTAAAGTTTACTATAGTATAAAAC
>VYCT01000205.1 GCA_009843785.1 Candidatus Poribacteria bacterium
GATCATATCTTTCCTGCTATTAAAGGCACAATTTTGCGGTAGAAAACGTGCATTTTGGGAAAAAAGTAGATAAATTTGTATTTTTTACAGGCTGTTTAGCAAGTATCAAATTTTAAAGCACGATAAGCCGCTGATTACTGATTCGATTTGGACTCGGTTTCCTTCTTAACACGGATCAATGGAATTTTATGTGGGGAGGCATCTTCATAAAGTTCGGTTGAATCTCCATCGAAATGGTATAAACCCAATGTGTCGCCATCTGCAGTAAATGCGCTTTCTGGTATTATGTTGTACGCCCCAACGTCATAACGGACAACGCGGCTGATTCTCAGTTCGTCAATATACATGCCAGATGCAGGCACCGCTTTCAGTCCGCTATCCTTCAAAACTGGAACGCCACCGACAAGGAGCGGTTCATTTGCAGATGTTAGGTGTCCGCCTGGGATTAGCCCAGAGATAGCACCGCCACATCCGACAGTAGAACCGCCGTCAATTATTGCTACGTAGTAGACCCACCGCCCAGTAGGTAGCGTTCCTCATATCTTTCCGGATCCGCCTTCAACACCGCTTGTGACGATAGCAGGGCTGGCTTTATACCCATCACCGACAATGGCACAGGTGAATCGGTCAGTCTGACCTACTATGGAGAAAGCAGCACGGGATCCAGCAGCCAGCGATATAACATCTCGAACACTCGGGGGTCTGTCTATGTAGACCCACGCCTCAATCGTTATCGGACCTGGATAATCCGGAAACCAAGGTTTCTTGGTTTGCACGCGTTGGAGTTCAGGATTCAGTTCAAGCCAACCTCCCCCTGCCGGAGAAGGTTCATGGGGTGCTGCATAGAGCGTTAAAGGCAGCATTAAGATAATCACTAAAAGTGCCTCTTTGACGTATTTCATGAGGGACCTCTGTCAAAATTAATTGTAGGGTTGGTTAAGTTGTAAGCGGAGTACACCGCGGTGCCGCGTGCCGATGTAGAAGATACCACGGTCAACAGTAAAAGCCGTTATCTTGTATGGCACTTCGGATGACATCTGAATCCACGTCCGCGTTTTGGTATCCATACGATAAACGCCATGATTGCTGACCCCGTAGACCTTATCACCATCCATAGCTATCCGAGCAATAAGAGAACGGTTCCCCTCTGTATCTGTGAGTGCGTGCCAATTGATGCCGTCGTGCGAATTCATAACGCCTTGGTCGGTTACGACATAAACAGTGGAACCTGAAAAGACTATATCTTCAAGATATGCGAAAACAAAAGGTAAATCTGCAGTAATCTCTTTCCAACTCTCTCCAGTGTCAAGCGACAGGAATAGGGATCCGTCTCGTTTACCGGCATAGACGACGTTCTGCGAAGCTGCGAGTGTGAGACCTTTGGATGTATCTGCCCCCGGGGCGCGTTTGGTGGTATCTTCAATACCGGTATTGAACCATTGCGTCTCACCTTTCCGCCATCTGAAGAGTTTGCGTCGGAATTCCATGAAGACAGTTTCATCGGTCATCGTAAGTCCACCATTTGTTAGACGCTCTTCAATGATATTGGGAATATCTATTCTCATCTGGTAACCCAATTCACTACGGCGACGTCCAGCAGGCGCATTATTGATCTTTTTCATCCATTCAACTTGTAGCGTACTTTCAGCAAATGCAGGCACTCCTTGGACAGCCATTAGCATACCTCCATCAGCAGAAAGGTGGTAAAAACCGACCTTATTAGATGTACTGTTGCTTACGTAAAGTGAATCGTTAGTTGTCGCGATTTTTGCGTAACTCAGCAAATCTGGAGCTGCCTGTTTCTTTTGAAGTTTACCTGCTGCCACAACAATGTCATGAACATTTACGCCAATGGATATCCACGATTCCCCGAGATCCGTTGATTTGACTATACCTTCAGGCGTGAGGGCACAAAGTGCGTTTTTAAGGGGGACCAGACTTTGAACGTGTGAGTTTACTATTCCAGTAAGGAAGGGATGCCACGATCTACCTGCGTCTGTTGACCGAGCAACCCCAGAGATATCCGAGGTATAAAAGTTATTTTCGTCCAGCGCGACAACGGGGAAGATACTCTGACTCAAGGCATTCTTGCCAATGCTGATATCCTTTCCGACATCTGTCCATGTATCACCACTATCAGACGAATGTAGTAAAACGCGTGTCCCCATCACTACGAGCTTCTCGCCGACTGCAGCTAACTGGATACCACTGAACATTTGGAGTCGGAAACGGTCATCTGCTGGTGGTAGCTCCATCCATAATCTACCCCCGGTGCCTTTTCCCTCTACCGGTGAAATATCAACCCAAGTATTGCCCAGATCGGTAGAACGAAAAATTCTCGGCGGAAACTTTAATATCTCAATTGACATATCTAAGTCTTGATTTTCAAACGTTGTGGGCTTTGTAAAATCGGGACCGGCTATAACATAGAGTTTGTTTTCAGCGGTTATCAACGAATTAATAAATTGAGGACCGTAGAGCGGCAATAACTCCCAGTCATCTATGGTAACACGGTAAAGTCCCCGGTTTGTCCCGATGAATATTTTATTGTCAAGTGTTACAGCGTCCGAAATTGAGATGTTAGGTGCGCCATTCATCTTCATAATATAGGCGTGCAAATCCTGCATCATCGGTATCCAACTTTTACCGGCATCGTCCGATCGAAAGATATGTTTTTCAAAAACAAGGTAAAGTGCTTCATCCGTGATGAGCAACTCAAAAGCGCGTCCTTCTGGTCGAGGACCGACGGTCTCCCATGTTTTACCGGCATCGGTTGAGGCTAATAATTCATTATCGGTCAAAATATAGAGTATATCGTTCCGTTCTGCCATCGGCGTTTGGAACTGACGGGTTGGGGTACTTTCGCAGATCAACGTCCAAGCCTTTTCGTCTTCTGTCAAGCGATAAATTCCTCTCGCTGCAACGGCATAGAGGGTTCGGTTGGATGTCGCAAATAGACCGGCTCTACCCCCTGAAGTGCCTTCTGGTCCGCCCATCGGGAGCCACCGCGATTTTATTATGGTGGGTTTCTCTGACTGCTCAGATTGATCGGTGGGAACTTGAAGTGCGCCCGCTCCTTGGTTAATATTCCCGTTATTTTCATTGGGTATATCAGTGTTGCCGAGTTGGTTTCTCACACTAATCTTTTGCTTAGAGGCAAGTACTAAGGAAGTATCAACAAGTTCCACTGTCGTTTCTGACATCGCATCGAAACTATAAGGTTGCTGAAAGCGAGGTAGGTATTGCGCGCTACTTCCCATCATCAGTATGACTAAAGCAGTGGTTGAAGCGGCGACTGTCCAGGGCATCCACGGTTTACCACCTGATGGCGCGGTCGGTTTGATACGGGCAATTTCTTTCAAGAGGTTTTCAGTTAAAGCTGTGGTAAACTGAAAACCGCCCAAATTTTCGCGGACGATATGTTCAGCTTTCTTCAATCGCTTGCGGGCGCGATGGAGACGACTCTTGACGGTGTTTGGTGATACGCCTAAAAACTGGCTAATATCTTCGCAGGTCATGTCGCCGAGATAGTGGAGCGTTACGACGGTGCGTTCACTCTCCGGCAATTTTTGGAGGAGACGTTTGACGACTTCGCGTTGCCGTTCACTGACCTCTTCATCTTTTTCTTCAGCGCGATATTGCACATAAGCGAGTTCCTCCAATTCCTCTGTTGACATTGCATCCAAGGATTTCATCGGAATCCGTTTCTTTTTGCACCAAGCGAAACATCGGCGCGCCGCAATTACGTAAAGCCATCCAGCAAATCTATTCGGATTTTTCAGCGTCTGGAGCTTTTTGTAAACTTTGAGGAATATATCTTGCGTGATTTCTTCAGCGATATGGAAGTCCCCGATTTTCCGCCAGACGAGCGTGTGGACAGGTTTTTGATATTTCTGCACGAGTGCGCTGAAAGCGGACTGGTCGCCTGCCAAAGTCCGTTGCACTAATTGCGCATCGTTATTTTTCATGCGTCACCTCCAAAAACATGTTGTCTCTCATAATGTTAAGAGAGGTGCGAGCGGTGGAAAGGTTGCATAAAATGCAAGATTTAAGGAAAATTTGAAAACGGAAGATCGCGAGCACAGCTCACTCCTACAATAAATATAAGAAACCGCCCGAGTCGGAAGCACAACTCGCTCTTACAGATCGCGAGCACAACTCGCTCCTACAGCAGAAAAGCAGTCAGCCATCAGCAAGAGTCGCGAGCACAACTCGCTCCTACAAGGAGAGGACGATAACACAAGTTTAGGTTCGATGACTAAGGGATCGTGATAGTTTTCCATTCGACTGCCGTGCGTCCTGCCATATCAACGGTTGCGGCGCGAAGGTGGTAACTTCCGGCGTGTCTAAGAGTAAAACGAATCTCCACTCTGGTTAACAAGTCTTCTGGATTGATGTGAATTTCCGATGGCTCTCTGTTCAGGAAACGGTAATCTTCTTCCTCTGGCCCGAACAGTTCCCAGAGTACTCTCTGATTATTGTAGATACCGTTTTCGTCTGCGCCGCGTGTGTAATAGACTCCGGTCGATCCTTCGGTTACGGTAGCACAGGCATAGACTTCAACGGGTGTTTTACCTTGTGGCACAGACACATCGACGGTCAGTTTCGGTGGGATGCCGTTTGGACGGGTTGGTGCTCTCGCGGCTTCGTGTACAACTGTCTCACTATTTTCAGTTACCTCTACTGTGCCGTCCTCTCGAATACGGACGACTTCGCGGTAATCGGACAACTTGAGTCCTTTTAAATCCCAGATCAGGTCAAAGGCAATGCCAAGTCGGATGGCTCTCTCGATTTCGGTAAAAAAGTTGTGCATTACCGTTCGGTATTTGACACCTTCTTTATTTCGCCGTTCTAAATTGAGTTCTCCCAAACCCCAGAGATTGCCCCTGCCCATCTCAACATGTCCAAGGTTATAGCCCGGTGGTAGGAGAATAACGACTTCTGCTGCTGTGCGTAGTTTGTCAAGATTCCTATGTGGATGGCTTTCGACGTGGGCACTTAGATTCCGTGAGAGTGCGAGGACTTCGCTATAAGGCACACACGCAAGTTGATAGTTGTCCCAGTAGTGGAAATGTCGAGCCCCTAAGTCGTAAGCGTGTGTTTGCAGCCAGAATGCGTCGGCGCGGTGTACCTGTCCGTAGATACTCATGCCCCAATTTTTATTCGTTTGTCTGGCGGCCCCTCGGAGAAATCCGTAGAGAATACTCGCCAAATTCTTCGGGTTGTCTATTGGGATTTGACAGCCATAAGTCATATTCATTTCGGGGAGTGTCCGCATTGTTCCGACACGACCGGGTGGCTCAAAGACTACAGCGGCAGGTGTTTTCGTATCTCCTTCTGATAGTTGATATGCCGCTGAACTGATTATGGTCTCCCACGTATAGAGGTTCTGCTGAAGAAACTTCATATCTCCCAAATCAATATTCGGGTGTGCTTCCAAACCTTTGCAGAGTCGGGTAGGGGCACCGTCGTATTTGGCGGTGTGGAAATAGTGTTGGAGTGCCTCAAAAGCGAGCTGCGGTGTCAACGCCTTCCGAAATGCTGGATCCGCTTCGAGTTTGGGTCTAAGGACATGGTCGCGCGTGCAAACAGCAGGTTCGTCCATGAAGATAGCGGGGCCGAGGTAGTTGCTTCGATATAGACACTCAGGATAGTCGAGCGTAGCTGCGTCAATTCCCCAATAAAAAACGTTTCGATTTTTAACCCATTCAACCTGTTCCTCGTTAACGCGGACACAGTTGATGCCAGCCGCAATCATCTCATCGTAATCGGCTTCCGTCAAAGGTATGAGTTCATAGTCGGACATGTCATAGCGTCTTGTCTCATCTTTCTGTCTTGTGTTGCTCGGCGGTCCGATTAGGACATCGGGACGGAGAGAGAGGAGATGTGTATCCGGTGGTTCGGCAGACTCGCTTGACTCGGTTATATTCGTGAGATGATAGATATGCCCAAGGTATTTTGTTGTTTGTGGGAACAGTTCATTTTGTGTTGCTTTGTCAGCAGACTTAGGGACGAGGTATTGCCATGCACCGAGCGCAGGCAAGACAGGTTTGCCGGTGAACTTATCTCGGAACTCTAAGGGTTTGTCATTATTGATTTGTATAATGTAGCGAGATGTGGTGGCGCGGGCTACGGTGAGACTGCCGGATGGTATGCCTTCACTGAGTAACCAGACAGCGAAAGTCTCAGTGTTCACCTTCGTTGCACGCAGACACATCCACTGGGACAACACATCAGCCTTTTCTTCAACCGAGCCGATCGTTAAAGTAAACGTTTTCACAAGGGTATTGGGAAGTTCGTCTGAACACTCATGTTGGTAGGTTGCGACTTGTCCCAGCTGACCGATCGGATACGACTGGTGTGTCTGCATCGTAGTACCTCAGCGTGCGTCTAATTCGCTTAGGATCCGTTCTACGACCTGTTTCCGTTGCCCCTGAATTGCTGGCTGCTCTAATTCGTAGACTTCACGTGAAATCAGGTGTTTATGGCTTTCAATGGGCAGGGAATTGTGTGATGCATTATCAATATAACGGTTAAAAATAGTGTATCGGGGATAGGATTCTGTCCAGCGTCTTCCGCCGTGGTAGAGTGCCTCTGTAAAGATAACACAATCGCCAGCGTTGACAGGGACGTTGATAACTGTTGGGGGTCCGTCGTAAATTGAGATGTCCTCTGGGGGATCAAAATTGCGTTTATGGCTTCCGGGCAGACAGACAAATCCGGTTCCTTGTGGCACATCTACCAAGGAGGTAGCAGCGTTGAGGAAACCCGCTCGAGGTCCAGATTCGTCCACACTGTAATCTTGACCGGAGGCATGGAAGTGGATATCATTGGAGGTTTTGTAGTTCTTGGTTAAAGCACAGTCAACGAGACATGGGGTTCCGCGCGTCAGGGCAATAATCACGCGCATAATCTCTCGGTTAAGCACAAGCCGTTGGAATACCGGATCCCCGTATTGGATATGATTAATCCAATGTGCAATTGTCGAGGAATGATCACCGGTTCGGGATGTAGAGGTGAGCGGTGCGGGCAGCTCATCCAAGGAGGTATCGTGCCACTGGTTACCGAGTTCAATCATTCGTTGGATGTCCTCAGGCGGGACGACTTTGCGGAGGATAATGAATCCGTGGTGATCAAAGAACCATTTTTCGTGAGGTGTTAGCATATTTTTAATTTCCCTTGCGGAGAAATAACGGGCGTTTGAACTTTTAGGTGTGTTGCTTATATCTGAAGAAATACCCAAGCAAAACCCTCCACTACGTTACGGGCTATAGGTTTTGAGGGTATCTTATGAGAAACCCTTTGTTAGACGAAAACCTCTTAGCCGACTATTGACTGTCAATAGCCATCTGCGATTTTTTTCCTTGCGGAGAGACAACGTGCGTCTGAACTATAACAGATTTCGGCGTTATAGAGACGTGTTGTCCATCATTTTAAGGTTGTCTTGAGAGTTCCCCAAACGACAGGCAGCTTCTTGGCTGCTTCAACGGACAAGCCTATTTTGGATTCAAAATTTCGGGTTATACCAAATCTAATTGATGATCCATCTTAAAATGCCACCGTTTTTGAATCATGCCCGGTTCGGTTAGGAAACCGAACCTACCGGGCCTGGGTAGAGATGGTTTCAGGTTAATGTAATATAAACTTTTAGAAATGGTATTACTTCGTCTGCAGTGAGCGGTCGGTTGTAGATGCGGACTTCATCAATGATGCCGTTGAAAAACCCTTCTGCCTCGCCACGATTGTTCCCCGCGCCAAGATAGACAGGTTCCGTGAACGGCATAAACATGATAGGTTCTCCTCTGCTCTTACCGCGCACTTTCCGTTTACCGTCCATATAGATGGCACTTTCTCTATCCCACTCGCGTCCGTCTTCATCTACAAAGGGGCCTCCATTGACCCAAACAAGGTGATGCCATTCTCCATCTGAAATCGGGAACTGCAATCCATGGGTTGAATGCTGGCATACAGGGGGTCCCAGTTTAAGTGCCACTTTATTCGTACGATAAAAGCGAATGACATCCTTCGCAAAATTAATGTTCTCATCAAAATTTGGCCCAAACTCAAGAAAGTTGTCAAAAAGAAACGTCCGTTCCAATTCCAACGGGAAATGAGGGTTTTCCCTCCATCCATTGAGATCAATTCCCCAACCCATAGCGCAGTCCGCGTCTCGGACTTTGAAGAGCGTTGTCCAGCGTTTTCCTTTCAAGCTGGTTTTGATCCAAGCTTCAAATGTAAACGTACCGAGCTGATTCCCAAAATCGCCGAGGTTTGTCAGGTTCACATAATCGTTAGAACCATCAAATTCGAGAGCACCGTTTACTCGCCCGGCAACGCGTTTCGGATTTCCTACAATTGTTCCATTGTTTTTGCCCCAGACATCCTTAGCTGTTCTACCAGCAATGTCCTGCCAGTCAAAGGTCCAATAACTCACAAGACCATCTGTTACAACTGCCTCCGCATATCCGTTGTGGGAAAACATAGTAATCATAAGCGCGAATGTAAGTAGAAAGATGAGTTTTTTCATGGTAACTGCTCCTCTGAACGCGCAAGAAGCGCGCGGTAAGGTTATGCCTACACACTGGACACTTACAGAATCTACCCTAAAAACTTTTGATAGGCAGATTTTACCATTTTTTAACGGTTTAGCCAAGTCTAAATTCGGAGAAATCGAATTTTATATAGCAATCTATCCAATGCCGTCCTATCATTGTGTCTTCAGATTTCCCCAAACGATAGGTAATTTCTCGGACGGCTGAACAGACAAACCTATTTTCGATTTAAAGTTTTGGGTTACTTCGCGAGCGGTTAGGGGTCGATCATAAATTCGGACTTCATCAATGACACCAGGGAAATGCCTGCTGACAGCACCGCGATTATTCCCCGCGCCGATAAAGATGGGTTGTACAAATGGAACAAAATTGTCGAGTTCTTTTACGTCGCCGGCGATGATCTCTTGTGGCTCACCGTCCATATAAATGCTGACTTCGGCTTTACCAGCGTCTACAATTGCGAAAACGATATGGTGCCATTGCCCATCGGAGATCGGAAATTCAATTTCAACGGGGATAGCATTGCAGCCTGCTGCCGATTTTTGACGGACATAAAAGTGAATGACATCCGCGGCAAACGGGAATCCGGCTAATGCGCTCCGGTTGGGTTCAATTGCCCATGCCATGTTACAACCTTCGTCGAGAACTTTGAAAAGCGTTGTCCAGTCATTTTTGAAACTGGTTTTCATCCAAACTTCAAAGGTAGATGTACCGATTTTCTCTCCAAAATCGCCGAGGTTCGTCAAGTTCACATAGTCGTTAGCACCGTCAAATTCGAGTGCTTCTCCGACTTGTCCGTCAACGATTTTCGGGTTACCGACGATTCTACCATCATTTTCACCCCAGACATCCTTAGCTGTAAAGCCAGCAATGTCCTTCTCGTCAAACGTCCAATAGCTGACGAGTCCATCTGTTACGATGGGTTGTGTATGCCCATTTTGGAAAGACATAGTAATAATTAGTGCGATTGCGAGGAGGTAGATTAGGCTTTTCATAGCAACTGCTCCTTTAGGTGTGCGAAAGTCGTGCAGTGAAGTCCTGTCTACACAATAGGCACTTATAATTCTGTTTTCAATTTACCCCAGACGATAGATAGTTTCTCGGCTGCTTGAACAGACAGTCCGATTTTCGATTTAAAATTACGGGTTACTTCGTCAGCAGTGAGGGGTCGGTCGTAAATTCGGACTTCATCAATGACCCCGGGGAAATGCCGCTCGACGTTGCCGCGATTGTTTGCGGCACCGATATAGACGGGTTCCACAAACGGAATAAAGGTGTCAAGCTTCTTTACATCGCCCTCAATAATTTCTTGGGGTTCACCGTCCATATAGATGCTGACCTCGGAGTTACCAGGGTCTACAATCCCGAAAACGATGTGATGCCATTTGCCATCGGAGAGGGCAAACTCAATCTCAACAGCGATGGCATTGCATCCGGCTGCTGATTTCTGCCGGACGTAGTAGTGAACGATGTCCTCAGCGAACGGGAATCCGGCTTTCGCACTCCGATTGACATCGATCGCCCACGCCATATTGCACCCTTGGTCAAGGACTTTGAAAAGGGTTGTCCAGTCTTTCTTGAAACTGGTCTTGACCCAGGCTTCAAACGTAGATGCCCCGACTTTCTCACCAAAATCGCCGAGGTTCGTCAAGTTCACATAATCGTCAGAGCCGTCAAATTCGAGTGCTTCTCCGACCTGTCCATCAACAACTTTCGGATCCCCGACGATTTTACCGTCGTTTTCACCCCAGACATCTTTGACGGTGCCGCCAGCAATGTCTTGTTGGTCAAAGGTCCAATAACTCACGAGTCCGTCTGTCACCACTGGCTCCGTATATCCACTATGGGAAAACACAGTAATGGTCAGTGTAAGCATAAGGAAATCGATTAGGGTTTTCATCGTGTGCTGCTCCTTGCGGAAGACGTTTCCGCGCTTTATGAAAATCTTCTATACAAACGCTATCTCTAAGGAACTGAAATATATCAATTCAAAACATCAATCACTCATTATCTATCTTCTGCAGTTGTGCCGGTACGCCAATCATCCTTTTCAAGGAGTGCCATCTTGGTGACATTCCAAAAGAGGTCATCGGAGGCGACGGCATGCCACTCTCCATCTATGAAAGTCATAACGCTTGCGTGTTTTTCTCCATCAGAAAGGATGTGGCTCGGGAACCTGTTTTTAGGTCCCCAATTTGTATAGGTGAGGGGTTCACCACTATCCCATTGCCAGCGTTCAGCGTTTTCAGTCTTGTAGAGTCCGATCCAATAAAGTTCGTTTCCAAAGACCCCCGACACCCAATTTTGTTCATCTTCGTCGTTAATAGCAACGAGATAAGCCCTTTCAGAAGCGGCTTGATCCTTAGCAGCTTCAAGGTTTTCGCAGAGAATTTTTGTGTAAGCGTGTCCATTTGCTGGATTCACAATCCATTGCTCAGGCGTGAGTTTCTTAGGGGGCGGTATTGCACCGGGCATTGGTGGTGGTTCTGGTGGTTTTGGGTCATTAGGTATAGCACTGCTATCGCCGTTAAGCGTCAAAACCAGTCTCTTATAACGGATGCCGCCCTTAATCAGAAATTCCTTAGATGCTGCTGACAGCCGTTGATATTCTACCGACACTTTGTAGAATCTCGGTTGACTGTGATAAAACAGACTGTAGGTGAAATTACCCTTGGCATCCGTAACTTGGAGACTATCGCCGTACCGCGAGCTGCTGCTTGCATGTTTCATGCGAGATTGGACTTTAAACATGACAGTCGCATTCGCTAACGGTTTCTTGTCGGCAAGCACAATCTTCCCCTGAATCCACATTTCTGGGCGGGCGATGACTACGGCGTTTTGGATCCTTCGGTCTGTCTGCCAAGAAAAAGTGGTGCTTCCCGCACCGTGTATATCATCTGCATAAAAAGTCATGACTCCGATTTTAACTGAGACAAGATGATATTCCGGTCTAAGGTCAACCTCCTTAGGATCAGGTTTACGAATATTATCGAGAAATTTTGGTGGTAGGAGTCCGAGTCGAATCATTCCAGGATTGATATCTTGCGTAAAAGCGAAGGTGCCGTTTCTCTTGGTGCGCGCTGTCAGAAACTCTGGGGATGTAGCGATAGCCATTATCGGTTGATAAAATACTGAACCGTAATCACTCATCTCAACGGGGTACAAAGTGACAACGTGCCCTGAAATCGGTTTCCCGTTGACATCAAGAAGTGTACCCGAAAAGGTTGCGGTATTCTCGGAATTGTGGCAAGCAGCGAGTGTTACGCAGCAAACGCATAGGGTCAGAATCCGTGATGCAGAATGCATAACCTTTAAATGATTCATATCACTCCCTTAATTTCGGTGAGATGGTGTTCTGAGTGGCATCGCTACTTTTTCAAGGATCGCTCTTTCGAGGTGGGTGCTGCGGTTTTGTGGATTTTCGGGATTTTCAAAAATTCCTGCAGTCGTCGCTTCCCATCCCCAGCCGAAGTGTCCAGTCTTAACATAATCCCTGTCTTCGGAGTTGCCACCTTCCGGTTCGTACGTTCCCCAGTTTGTATAAATAACGGGTTCTCCGCTATGCCATTGCCACTGTCCTTCTTCTTCAGTATCGCTGAGCCCGATCCAAAATTTCCCGTTTCCAAAAACGTGCTGAAGCCATGTCTCCTCCGATTCATCGTTAATAGCAACGAGATATGCCCCTTCCGCCGTGGCTTGCACAGTCGCTTCCTTGATAGTTTGGCTATGTGTCTTCTTGTATGCGTGTCCATTTGCTGGATTTACCACCCACATCGGTGGCGGTTCAAGGTACGCAGCAAGTGCGGAGAAACGCTCCCAATGCTCTAACGGAGGTTCTGTTAGTGGCTTTGGATTACCATTCAACGTTAAAACGAGGTCCCTATCGTGATCAAGAAATACAAAAGGAATTGCTTTTGCAAAAAGCCCTTGATGTTCCACAACCAGCGTAATATAGTGTTCAGGTTGACCAGTAACAGTGTAAAGATATTCAACAAAGTATCCGTCAGCATCAGTTCGTTCCATTAACTGACCGCTACCCCTATTATTTCCGACAAAAGGATTCGTTTGTCTATACACGTAAATTTCGGTGTTTGTCAGCGCGGTGCTATCTGCATACACAACGCGTGTCCGAATCTTCGGACGGCCCCGAATATCTGCAGTAATGACAACGTTTTCCATCCTCACCCCGGGTTTTAGGGCAAATTTAACTGAAGACCAGTGCCAATCACGATCTGGATAAAGGGCAATCTCCCCAAATTCTACAGACAGAACGTTAATCTGGTAACCAATTTTGGATGCGCTTTGTATATCCAATTTGAGCGAATCATAAACGATACCTGAAAAATCAAAACGTCCGTTTGCCCCGGTCACCGTCTGTAGAGAATCGTCTTGCTTTTCTGAACTATTGTGTTCTGGACCGTTATACCGTCGAATGTAAATGGTTATACCGGAAATTGGATTCCCCTGCGTATCAATAAGTCGGCCGGAAAATGTCGTTGATCCTTGTGCCGTACTTGGTCTTGACATCGAAAAGAAAAAGGAGGCGATCAGAAACAAAAACAAAAACAAAATGATCCAAAATATCTTTCGAGATGAAAGATTTATACCCGCAAAAAAATTCGAGTGCCGCGTATTTTTCAGACGTAAAAGGTTCATAATAGACCCTCCTCGTTCTTTCTACAAGGGGAACGGAAATTCAAAACAAGAGTCCCCCGGAGCCGAATACCTGGCTCACTTTGCCGCATCCACGACGTTAGGGGCGGCAGTCAAATCCCATAAGAGTATTGTACCGTCTCGGCTGGCACTTACGAGGGTTGTCCCATCCGGACTGAACAAGACATCATAGATCCATTTCGTATGCCCCATGAAAGTTTTCTTTTCCTGCCCGGTTTCTATGTCCCATAGACGGATAGCATTAGTGGCGTTTCTGCGTGAAAACACACTACCACTTGCGAGTGTTTTCCCATCTGGACTGATGGCGAGACATGAGATAGTATCCCATATAAGGGTTTTCTTGTGTTCACCGGTGTGTGTATTCCAGAAGCGAATAGTCTTATCCCAACTCCCGCTTACGAGTGTTTTCCCATCTGGACTGAACAAAACACTTGAAACATAATGTGTATGATCGGTAAGAGTTTTCTTACGTTCACCAGTGTCCACATCCCATAGATGCACTGTTTTATCTTCTTCACTGCTTGCAAGGATCCGTCCATCAGGACTAAATGCGACGCTATAAACATTTGATGTATGTCCTTTTAGAATGTTTTTCTGTTGCTGAGTGCGTACATCCCATAAGCGGATAATCCCGTTTGAATCTCCACTCGCAAGGATTTCTCCGTCAGGACTATACGATAGACTATTAATAGAGCCCGTATGTCCTCTAAGCGTACCGTGTTGCTGTCCTGTATGTGGATTCCACAAGCGAATGGTATTGTCCCATCCCCCACTTGCAAGCGTTGCGTTATCAAGACTAAAAGCGAGGGAAGAAACAATACTCGCATGCCCTGTGAGTATCCTCTTTCGCTGTCCTGTGCGCGCATCCCATAATCGGATAATACCGTCGTTACTTCCACTTGCGATTGTCGTACTATCAGGACTCATCGCGAGACTATAAATCTCTGCCGTGTTATCTCCGGTGTGTATATTCTTATGTTGTCCTGTGCCTATATTCCACAGCCGAAGGGTCGTGTCCACACACTCACTGACGAGGGTTGTTCCATCAGGGTTAAAAACGAGGCGAGTAATTGCCTTTGTGTATTGATGCGCTCTCTGGTATCCCACCGTATATCCGGTGAAAGCACCCTTTTGTTGTCCAGTCCGTAAATCCCATAAATAGATCGTCCCGTCGTCACCTCCACTGGCGAGCATTGCTCCATCCGGACTGAATGAAACACAACTCACCGAGTGTTCATGTCCTGAGAGTGTTTGCTGTTGCTCTCCAGTGCGTATGTGCCATAGGGACACAATCCCATTTCTATCTCTATTTCCACTTGCGATCACTGTTCCATCCGGACTGAACGAAAATGGACTGTTAACATTCCGATGTTGGACATTCGTTTGCTGTCGAGTGGGTATGTGCCATAGAGACACAGTCCCATCCTTACTTCCACTGACGAGCATTGCTCCATCTGGACTGAACAAGACGCTACGAACGCCAGAACTATGTCCTGTGAAAGTTTGCTTGTGCTGCCCGGTGAGGGTATCCGCGAGGAGAAGATCATTTCCATTGGCGGTAACGAGCGTGCTGCCATCAGGACTAAAGGACATGTTATCACCAACGAGTCTTAACCTATGCTCGCCAGTGTAAAGGTTCCACAGATCAACGCTCGGGCTCACACTCACGCTCGCGAGCGTCCGTCCACCAGGGCTGAACAGTACACGAGTGACAGAAGCACCAGTCCCAGTAAGTATCCGCTTTTGTCTACCAGTGCGTGCGTCCCATAGGTAGATAGCTGTATCGTTACTCGCGCCTGCCAGTGTTGTTCCATCAGGACTAAAAGCGATGCTCCTAACGAAATCGGTATACCCTGGCACCCCAAGTTCTTCACCAGTATGTCCATCGTATATCCAAATACCGACGGTAGTTGCCACCGCGAGTCGGGTTCCGTCGGGAGAATATGCAAAATCTTTGATTTCGCCTTTGCCGAGACGAAGTTTCGCCCCTTCAGGTAACCCCAACCGTGCTTTATCTTCTGAGGGGTTACGCAGCACAAATGCAAGTGGGACAGGGTGTTCCAAATTTTCGTCAAGATTACTACTATCGCTCTCAACTGAAGGCTCGCTTCCAAAGGTTAGTACCCTGCCATCTCCATAGGTAATCTCACTTTCCTTCTGACCGTCTGGGTGCCACAGTGTCCATAGACCGTGGCGGTTCCCATCCTTGTAAGTCCCTTCACTCTCCTTCTCTCCCATTGGATACCACTGTGTCCACACCCCGTCCCGGATACCGTTTCTGTACTGACCTTGTTCAACCTTCTGCCAGTTCCCATACCATGTAATGTAAATGCCATGCTTTTTACCGTCCCGAAACTGTTGAAGTTTTCGGATGTTCTTTACCCATCCCGTATAGGGTTGCTTCTGATTAGGCGCGTGATATATCTTTTCACCTGAAGAGTCTCGTCGGAACTGTAAATCTGCCTCATTTATTGCTTCGTCGAAAACCCTGTTGCGAACTTTCGGTTCATCCAAATTAGGTGATTCAGTTGAGGTAGAGGGTTCGGGTAAATGCGGATCATCACAACCGATAAGCAACAAGAGAGCCATACAAAACATTGAGAAAAACTTGATTGTTT
Organism: Candidatus Poribacteria bacterium; assembly: GCA_009843785.1. Lineage (GTDB taxonomy): Bacteria > Poribacteria > WGA-4E > WGA-4E > WGA-3G > WGA-3G. Next base: position 15,845 of record VYCT01000205.1, read on the forward strand.
TTCTGGAACTAATGTTATCTGTCGTGCCCCCGACAATTGTCTCTCTTGGGAATAGTAGTTTTTTATTATCCATGACTTTCGACCGAGTAATTTACACCCGCGTAAATTTCTATAGTTTTAAGAGACGTTGTTAATAGACGCGAAAGATAAACGATTTTTTGTTAACTGAGGTTGCCTGAATTTTCAAATAGCCTCCAATTAATATAACAACTTTTATACTGGTTGTCAAACTCAAAATTTGTTCCAAAATCGAGGTTACAAACCCTTCCCACAAGGAGTTGGGGCAGTTTGGGACACTTAAACCAAAACTTTACACATCCATCAGAAGCATTCAATTTTAAGAAATTATTGGATTTCACATCTTTTTTTAAACGAGCCGGTGCGGTTAGGAAACCGAACCATAGGTGTCAATTTAGCGATTTTTTGATGGTATCTTAACATAAA
>VYCT01000089.1 GCA_009843785.1 Candidatus Poribacteria bacterium
AATCTATTGATGAAATTATAAAAGTGTATAATTAATTAAAAGCTTTACTATAATACTCATAGTTGGCTTGATGATGTTTTCCCATACTGGTCATACTGGAGAACCCGAAGTCTGGTTCTCTTTCAAAGGAAAGGGTGCGGATGTTGCTGAAGATGCCAGCGGGAACGGAAATGATGGTGTGATTATAGGCGGTGCAAAGCGTGTACCGAGTAAAGCGGGTGTGTACGGAATGGGAATTGAGTTTGATGATAGTAAGGATCAGTTTATTGAATTTGATTACTTGATGCAGAACCCCGGCACGATTGGGTTCTGGTTTAAGCCGTATTGGGACGGTGCAGGTGAAGGCACCTATCGATTATTCGATGCAAGTACAGCTGCTCTCTCATTCTCTATTGGGAAAGGCACCTTGGCAGGGCAACTCGAAGATCAATTCGTTTTCTTGATAGAGAGTGCGCTTGATATAGATGCGCTGATGAGTGTCCCCGCCGCTGATCTTGTTAAGAAAGATGTGTGGATGCATATAGCAGTAACTTGGAATTTTGAGGATGAGGCTTTCCTCTACATTAATGGCGAGGAAGTCGCAACAAAAGCCGGCATCGGACCGTTCGCTGAATTCCATAAACCGCCAAGGATTGGTGGAAACAACAAATTTAATTACAGGGTTGCTGCATCCGGTGCGAATGGCGTTATGGATGAATTTGCCATTTACAGTGAAGCTTTATCGGCGAAGGATATCCAGACAGAGATGGATCTCCGCGCTTCCAGTGTTGAACCTGAAGGCAAACTCGCTGTTACTTGGGGACGGATTAAAGACGAAAGATAACCATTATAGAACATTTCATCGAGAAAATAAACACAGTAACGACCGTTAGTAGCGGTGAACACTGAAAAAATGATGCTTCCCTAAAAATTGTCATACGAGGGAGTCATACAAAAAAGTAAAGGAGATATATAAAAATGGAATCGATCATTATTGAGAAACTCAAACTGTTGCCTCCTGAATGTCATAAGGAAGTGATCCATTTCATTGATACCCTTCTAACCGAAAAGGTTTCACAACAAAAAAAGAAACCAAAATTGGATTGGATTGGTGCTTTGGAAGAATATCGGGACCAATATACAGCACTTGAACTTCAAAAGAAAACATTGGAATGGAGAGATTAGTGTATCTTGTAGATACCAATATCTTTCTTGAAGCGTTATTGCGTCAAGAGAGGGCAGGAGAAGTCGAATCATTTTTTCAATCGATTGATTTAGACACAATCTTCATGACAGATTTTTCTGTTTATTCGATTGGCATCGCTTTGTTTCGAGTAAAGAATTTTACAATCTTCACTCGCTTTGTGGAAGACATGATTGTTGATGGCATTAGTATACTTTCCCTCACTCCAGAGGATCTTAAGACATTAAATCAGACCACTCAAAAATTCAATCTTGATTTTGATGATGTCTATCAGTATGCGGTTGCTGAGAAATACGATCTACAGATTGTTAGCTTTGATAAGGACTTCGATTTGACAGAAAGAGGCCGAAAGGAGCCTATTGATGTCCTAAAAGGAGCATCCAATTGAAGAAACGCCCATACCGAAAAAACACAGTCAAAAGTTTTCAATTTCTTGCGGATGGATGATTCCAATTCTACTCATAATCCCCCAATTCATCCCGCAGCTGTTCTAATTCCGCTTTCAATTCTACAACAATACTTGCATACGCCGGATCTGCATAGACATTGTGCATCTCGTGTGGATCTTTCTGTAAATCGAACAATTCCCATTCCGGTGGTGTAGAACGATCAATCGCACCGCCTGCCCCTAACGCCTCACCGTAATAGTAGATGAGCTTATACCTTTCCGTCCGCACACCGTAATGGGCTGGGATGTTGAAATGCGCGAGGTGCATCCAATATCGGTAATACATCGAAGTCCGCCAATCCGCCGGTGTTATACCTCTCAACAACGTTCGGAGACTATGTCCTTGTATATCGCTTGGAATCGGTGCACCTGCGTAGTCGAGCAGCGTCGGAGCGAAATCGACGTTCAGAACAATCTGATCGCTGACACCCACCGTTGGAATCTCACGTGGATACCGGACAAGCAACGGAATCCGTATCGATGCCTCATACATGAACCGTTTATCGTACCAGCCGTGATCGCCTAAAAAGAATCCATGGTCCGCCGAGTAGATGACAATGGTGTCTTCTGCTAAATCTTCAGCATCCAGATAATCGAGCAGTCGCCCAACGTTTTCGTCAATCGCGTGCGCACAACGTAGGTAGTTCTGCATGTAGCACTGATAGTTCCACCGCTTCAGATCATCGCCTTCCAGACCTTCAGGCGTTGGCTCTGGTAGATGGTTTTTTCGCTGCATGATGCTGACCTTCGCTGTGTTCATAGCTGCAGCATCTGCCCGATTTTCATAAGCATCGTTAAAGGTCGGCGGTTCAGGGATTTCGTCCGTATAGAGGTGTAGATGCTTCGGATTCGGAAAAAACGGATCGTGTGTCGCTTTATAGGTCGTCATCAGGAAGAACGGCTGATCTGTTTCTCTGTTTTGTAGCCAGTTCAGCGAACTATCCGTCACGATGTCTGCGGAATACCCGTCGAATCTTTTCCGTTCTCCCATTTCAATCATTTCAGGGTTGATGTGTGCACCTTGTCCAGGGAATATGTTCCAGTAATCAAATCCGTGTGGATCGCTCACACCGCCATGTCCGAGGTGCCATTTTCCGACAATCGCCGTCTGGTACCCGTCTGCGTGTAATCGTTGTGCAACTGTCTGTTCCTGTGTATGGTCAATTGTATCTGCAAGGGTTTTGATACCGGTTTTATGACTATACTTCCCCGTTAGAATGGATCCACGTGCTGGTGTGCAGATCGCGTTCGTACAGAAACAGTTGTTAAATCGCATCCCGCCATTGCCGATCCGGTCAATATTCGGGGTGCGATTCATTTCACTACCATAGCAGCTAATCGCGGGTGCCGCGTGGTCATCGGACACGATGAGAAGTACGTTCGGTCTGTGTGTCGTTGACATCGCCTACTCCCAAGGTTTGAGGATAATCTTAGAACTTTCGTGAGAGGCGGAAGTCTCGAATGCCTGCTGGATCTCGCTCATTGGATAGATATTGCTGATAAGTAGATCAAGGAGCGTTGACCCTTCAATGACCTTCATCAATCCGGGGAATTGGTTCAGGTTATAGTGCCACGCACCAGCGAGACGTAACCCCTTACCGATGAGATCCGGACTCACATGGATGACAGTATCGTTTCTTCCACTTTGTCCAACGAAGGCGATTGTGCCGCGCCGACGTGTCGAATCAATGCAAAGCCGATGCGCTTGGACGTTGCCAGAACAATCAAGCGCGAAATCGACACCGCGCCCGTCTGTTGTAAGGTCACGAATCTGGTCAACAGCATCTTCATCAGTTGGATTGATGACCGCTTCAACGCCCATCTGTTTTGCCCGCTCAGCGCGCCACGGAATTAATTCTGCTGCGATGACCTTCGCACCGCGGAACCGGGCGTTGGTAATCGCACCGAAACCGACGGGACCGATACCCGTGATGAGCACGGTATGTGTCGCGTTAACGCCCATCTCGTCGAAGGCGCGGTAGGACGGTCCTAATGCACAACACGCAAGTGAAGCGTGTTCGTAAGAGACGTTGGCTGGAATCTTCGGGAGCAACCAAGACGGTTTCAGGATATACTGTGCCATTGTCGAACTGCCGTAAGGGGATCCGACGAATTCCTCAAAATTGTAGTTGTTTTCGCAGTGGATATAGTCACCATCCGTGCAAAGCACGCATTTCCCACAAGGATATTGTGGCATCACGACCACCCTATCGCCTACCTCTACTTTACCGGGTTGTGCGATGTCAACAACCTCACCTGCTGCCTCGTGTCCCATCCGATCCGTTTTGCTGCCGTGCTCAAAAGCATGGTATTCGGTACACATCGGCGATGCGTGGATTTTTACGACGACCCAGTCCTCTTTCGGCGTTGGATCTGGCACCTCGACGAGTCCGGCTTGATGTTCACCTAAAATTGCTGCTACTTTCATAGTCTTTCCTTATTTTTCCTAACGGTATAAAATGATTTTGGGTAAATCTCCACACATTTTAGCATAGGTTGAGCTATAAAGCAAATTGTGGGTTTTGATACTGTGGATCCCCCAAAAACTTACTTGACAAAATTGGCGGTACCCTGTTTAATAATAGAGGCACATGTAACAATCACGGCAAGTATAGGCTTGCGAGTTATGCCGAAAATGTCGTATTTAACTTAATAATCTATTTGCAAAAGGATGGATCAATGAAAATAGAACAAAGACTTGAAGAATTAGGTGTCGAATTACCGGAACCAGCGGTGCCTGTAGCGAATTACGTCACAACCGTACAGACCGGCAATCTCATATTTACGTCAGGACACGGACCCGGAACAGGTGAAGGTCCGATCTATAAGAGTCAACTCGGTACCGATGCGACGATCGAAGAAGGCTACGCATCGGCGCGGGAGGTGGCGATCGCCTTATTAAGTACCCTCAAACATGCACTCGGCGATTTGGACAGGGTGAAACGGGTCGTCAAAGTGGTGGGGTTCGTCAACTCAGCGCCCGACTTTATCGATCAACCCGCGGTCGTCAACGGCGCATCAGATTTCTTCGTTGAGGTATTCGGCGATAAAGGCAAACATGCGCGCTCCGCAGTCGGCATGGTGCAATTGCCCGGTGGGATTCCTGTTGAAGTTGAGATGGTTGTCGAAATCGAGGATCTTTAACGATTAAGTTTTTGCTCCGTTTTTTTCGTTTTGACCATCAACTCGTGCCTTTATATATAAAATGCGGAAGACGAGTTGATGATCAAAAAAACGGGTTTTCGAGGCGTATCAGCAGCAGCATTGATAATTAGAGGCGGGACCCAGAAGCACAATTTTCTTATTAACACTTGGTGCCCGTAAAAAAACAGAAAAGAAGGAAACAATGGCAGTTCAAATTGTTAAACCTCGGATACGCGGGTTTATCTGTACCAACGCCCATCCAGCGGGTTGTCATGCGAATGTACTTAACCAGATAGACGAGATTAAACAAGGCATTCCGTACAGAACGACAGATCTGAATGCCCTTGTCATCGGTGCATCAACGGGTTATGGACTCGCTTCTCGGATTGCTTTGACTTGGGCTTACGGAGCCAAAACGCTTGGGCTCCTCTACGAACGTCCAGCGGATGACAGACGCACTGCATCGGCAGGCTACTATAACACCGCTGCCTTCCATCAACAAGCGGCAGCGGACGGATTTCTTGCACAGAGTCTCAACGGAGACGCGTTTTCAAATGAGATGAAAACGGAAACTATTGACCGACTCAAAGCGGACTTCGGCAAAATAGATGTCCTCGTCTATAGTATCGCCGCACCGCGCCGAATACACCCCGATACGGGTGCCTCACATGAATCCGTTCTTAAACCCATTGGCGCACCCTATACAGGGAAGACAATTGATCTAAGTCGGGAAGTCGTCGCACCTGTAACGATTGAGCCAGCGAATGAACAAGAGATTACCGATACAATCGCTGTGATGGGTGGTGAAGATTTAGAGATGTGGGTTGACGCATTGGCGGACGCGGAATTGCTCGCGCCAGAAATGACCGTCGTCGCCTATACTTATATTGGGAGTGCATTGACCTGGCCCATCTACCGAGATGGCACTATCGGCAGAGCAAAGGACGATCTGAAAGCACGTGTGGACGCACTTGACCAACGACTTGCCGATCAACTCGGCGGTAATGCCTATATTTCGGTGAACAAAGCCGTTGTAACACAAGCCTCTGCAGCGATTCCGGTTGTACCGCTCTATATCAGTATCCTCTATGACATCATGGACGCAAAGGGGGTCAATGAGGCACCCATTGGACAGATGCGGCGACTCTTCTCAGAGCATCTCGGACCGGGGTTACAACCCCAACTTGATAGTGAACGTTATATCCGACTCGATGACCGAGAGTTACAACCTGAGATAACCAACGCTGTGACCGAGCGTTGGGGACAAATTGACACCGACAACTTCCACGAACTCTCCGATTACGCAGGTTACAGACGACGCTTCCGAAACCTCTTCGGGTTTGAGGTTGAAGATGTGGACTACGATGAAGCGGTGGAGACGGAGTTAGTGTTCTAAAGATAGTGGGCTGCGGAGACACATCAATGAGCGAACAAACCACTAAAGGATACGGATTCCACGGCAGACAAGGATTACTCGGTTGCACTAAGAGAAAGCGCAGATCCGCATCTTGAAATCACTACTGAGAGCAGCGATCTCCGTTAATTATGATGTATTCAGGATTTACTATAGTTGAACACAAAAATCTTAGCAGATGTCTTTGACATATTTCTGACAAGGATGATAGAGGGCAATAAACCTGGATGCGGGATGTACAACCGAGAGAATTACAATTCTACCGCGCACCAAACGGGCATGAACCTTTTGCCGAGTGGTTTAACACAATCCGAGACACGCAGACGCGAACCAGAATTCAAAGGAGGCTTGTGAGGCTTGAAACTGGCAATTTTGGTGACTGTCATGTTATCGGGGCCGGAGTGTTTGAATTGAGGCTCCACTTTGGTGCAGGCTATCGCATCTATTTCAGTAACCCCGATAACATACGCGTCCTTGTTCTCTGTGGCGGAGATAAGTCAACGCAGTCGCAGGATATTGAACGTGCAAAAAACTATTGGCTTGAATACAAGGAGACACAATCATGAGAAAATTGAGAACCCTGCACGAGTTCCTAATGGAACGATTTGCGGCTGACATGGAAGAAGCAATCAGCTATCTTGACGTGGCACTTGAGGAATATCAAGAGGATGGCGATACTCCATTCTTTGTGTTAGGACTCCAGCATGTTATAGAAGCACAGGGCGGGGTTTCGGAGGTCGCGAAGAAAATCGGCATTGCGCCGCAAGTCCTCTCGGACGTGCTTTCAAGCGAAAAGGCACCGCGGCTGGATACGCTCAATACGATTCTTCACGGACTTGGGTGTCGCCTGTCAATTCAACCACTGTATGATGCAACTTCCAGTTTGCATCATACAGACGAGAATTATCCGGTTACACCAAGAGAAAACGCAGACCCGAATCTTGAAATCTCTACTGAGAGTAGTGATCTCCGTTCAACGTAAACCTGCTGTGATTTCAGAGTCAACATTCAGTGGAGGAAATCGATCATGGGACGTTATGTCATCTGTTTATTGGCATTTTTAACAATCGCTTGTTGTTTAGCACTTCAACCTGCTGAGGCAACAGATGATAACGGTATTAGGATTGGATTCGGCTATGTAGTTGCCCCTTCGTCTAATCGAAATCTGAGGGGCACCCATAGTCTCAGTTGGAAAACATCGTTTTCAAAATTTGTTAGTATTCAAAATCTTTTACAGATAGGAGGAAATGGGAAGACTGATATAGGGATGGGAACCCGATTTCTATATGCAGCTGATCTAGATTCCAGAAGCCAGTTCTATTTCGGGTGGGGTGTAAATCATACAGGGCCACGATTTGAAGGAATTGTAGGTTTTGAATATTTCTTTGCAGATAGTGCTGATTTGGGATATATCTTCGAGGTGGGTGTGAGCCGCTTGAAATCCGAAGTTGAAGATTCGGACAATAAATTAGGAACGCGTTTATTGTTCGGTTTCCATTCCTATTTCTGATCATGCCAATTGAGGATAGTTTTACTGGCGTGTTGTGCAAATCCCAATCATTTTCATAGCGTATCGCTGAAAAGGAAAATTTTAGCAGAGGTTTTTGACATATTTCTGTTTTTAGACAGGTAAGGAGAATTTTATGACGCAACCAATTCAGGTTACAGTCTGGAATGAATTTAGGCACGAAAAAACGAACGATTTCATTCGCGGTATCTACCCAAAGGGCATCCACGACGCAATCGCTGATGGACTTGACAGTTCGGGTGGTTTTAAGGTGCGAAGCGCAACTTTAGATGAACCTGAACACGGCTTAACCGACGCTGTACTCTCAAGCACAGATGTCTTAATCTGGTGGGGACACGCCGCGCACGGCGCAGTTGAGGACGCTATTGCTGACAAAGTTCGCGCACGCGTCTTGGATGGCATGGGACTTATCGTGCTCCACTCTGCACACTATTCTAAACCTTTTACCCGTTTGATGGGCACGTCCTGTAGCCTCAAATGGCGTGAAGCCGGTGAAAAAGAACGTCTCTGGGTCATTGAACACGGACACCCAATTGTTGAAGGTTTAGGCGAATACTTTGAACTCGAACACGCCGAGATGTATGGCGAACCGTTTGATATTCCTGAACCGGATACGCTCGTTTTTGTGAGTTGGTTCCCCGGGGGTGAGGTTTTCCGAAGTGGATGCTGTTATTATCGCGGGAGAGGCAAAATCTTCTATTTCCGCCCTGGTCATGAGACTTACCCGATCTATTACGACGAAAACGTGCGACATGTGATCGCGAACGCTGCACGGTGGGCAGCCCCCGGCAACGCACCGACCCCTGTCTTCGGGAATGCGAAGCCGTTGGAACCCTTAGATTGACCGGTAGGAGCGATTTGTAATCGCGACTCTCTTGTGGGCGGGCTTCTCTGAGTCCGCGTATCGCTATTCAGGAACTGTTATGCAGACTGAAGAGCACCAGCAGACTGAACACGTTGATATTCCACCGGTTACGGGACCATTTGCTGAACCGTGGTCGCTTAAGAAAATTATTGGGCTTGCTGCCGTGTTTGGGCCTGCGGCAATTGTCGCTTCGGTAAGCATCGGTGCTGGTGAAACAATTGTTGTTGTTCGCGCAGGCGCATGGGCTGAATATAATCTGCTCTGGCTTGTACTGCTCAGCTGCGTCGTGAAAGGTGTTTTCGTTACCTATCTACTCGGTCGCTACACCGCCGTCAGCGGTGAATATATCGGGAATCGGCTCGCTAAGCTGCCCGGACCGCGTGGATGGCTTCTGATTGCGATTGTCATTTTTGAAATGGTAGGCGCGCCTTTGGCATGGGTGCCAATCGCCAAACCTTGTGGTGCGCTGCTCCATTTTCTATTTAGAGACACGCTGTCTTCAGGGATCGCGCAACCCGTTTGGGAAAATCTAATCACGTCCTGTTTTATCACCCTCGCGCTCCTTTTCGGTTTACGTATCTCATTTGAAAGACTGGAAAAGCAGCAGCTCATTATCTGTGCTATCCTCGTTGTCGGCACAATTATCGGCACATTGATGGTGCGTCCCGATTTTGGCAAAGCACTGGTCGGGAGCCTCCGTTTTGGGCATCTGCCTGAGTTTCCGGAATGGGCACCGGAGAACGCTGTCAAAAATCCGTTATTGACAGTAGCGACGGCGTTCGGTTACGTCGGTGGGTCCGTCATGGGATACGTCGTCTACGCCAATTGGGTGAGTATGCATCGCTGGGGTATGACATCCCATAATAACATTGAAGCCATCCGTCAGCGTGCTGAAAACAGTGATAGAATTGACTATCTTCCTGAACACCCTGAGCAGGTCAGCCAACTCCGAAAAATCCTTGCGCCGCTACGGTGGGATATCGGCATGGGGGCGATCGTACTGTTCATTGTGACAGGCGCGTTCATGATCTCAGGTGCTGCGGTCCTATATGGAATGGAAAGCACGTTTGAAGGCTGGAGTCTGCTCACCGATCAGGCAAGCGTCTGGAAAAATATTCATGCCTCGCTTGTATGGGTTTACTACATCTGTATTATCGTGGCACTCTGGGGAACGCTACAGGCACTGCCAGAAATCTACGCACGCGTGATGCAGGAGTTCTTTCAGGCGATCTGGCCCCACCGCGAATGGAGTTACGATACACTTCGCAAATGGATCTGTCTCTATATTTTCCTTACGACAATGGTGCTGATCTGGTTAAACATTCCGTTTGACATCTTGACTGAGATCGCTGGCTTTATTTTGGCAAATTTTTCAATCGCATTGATGATGCTCGCGGCGTTGTATCTGAACGCCAAACTGCCAGCTGCTTATCGAACACGCCCATTTATGTTCGTCGGCGCACTGATTTCCGCAGGGGTCCTTATTACATTTGCGGGAATTAGTGGTTGGGGCTTGTGCGTCAAACTTTTCGCTGGCAATTGAAGTTGACACCTTTCACATAAGTACATAGAATACTGTCAATCACTTTGAATCTTCACAAGGAGAAAAATCATGTCAGACATGAAAGATCAACTCAATCAACTGCAACAGAATGGTTACGTTTTAATAGAAGGTGCGTTGGCACCAGAAGAGACAGAAAATATCCGGCAACGCATTAACTATGCGCGGGAACAAGGTTGGGAAGAAGGCTTAAACGCTGTCGGAAATATGTGGTTTGATACCTTGCTCGACCGCGAACCGGATACATACCAGCCGCTCGTCGGGCATCCGAGCGTCCGCCCTTATCTTGAAGGCTTAATGGGCAGACAGTGTCAACTCCGAAGTCTACGCGCACATATCAATCCGGGGCCGTATCTCCAAGAGTGGCACATGGATTTTTACGGCTACTGGCAGGAACAGCGGTACGTTGAAGAACATCCGTTTGCGATGGCACCTGTGGGGATTAACACAACGTACTACTTTCAGGACAACGCCCCCGGTGAAGGGCATCTTAAGTTTATCAAAGGTGGACATCTGTCAGAACCACCGCATCTCTATCCGTTAGATCGCCCTAAATTTGAGGAATGGTGTGAAGCGCAAGAACACGTGATCCTGTATCCGAAAGCGGGTGATTGTGTCGTGTTCATCAACCACATCCCGCATCAAGGTGCAAAAGAACGGGACGATATGGAGCGGAGCAATGTCGTGTGCCATTATCAAGTAACCCCAATGTATGAAGGCGTTTGGCACGTCTCTCGACCCCGTGGATATCAAGGCACATTCCCGTTCGCTTAGAGATATGCATTGGTGCTTAAAAGGCGGGTGTGCTTCACATCCGCCTAAATTGCTTAACGAACTACCCTATAAAAATTGGAGAACACTCATGCGTCAATTATTAATTTGCTTGTGTGCTGTGTATCTAATAGGGAATTTTCAAAGTGTTAGCACAGCCGCAGAACTGGAAGGTTTAGTTGTCTACTTCGCTTTTGAAGAGGGCGCGGGTAAGACTGTTAAGGATTTGTCTGGTAACGGGCAGGATGGAAAATTAGAAGGTGATATGTCCTGGACCGATGGTAAAATCGGGAAAGCGGTTAATTTCGGTGGCAAGGATGGGGTTGTTCGGGTTGAACATTCCGACGCATTTGAATTTACCGACGGAATTACAATTGCCGCTTGGATTAAACCTACGCTGAAAGCAGGGGTTTCTCCATGGCAGCTGATCGCAGCGAAGGGACCGGATGTGCAAGAATTTTTCGAGGTACTGCTCCATCCAGACGGTTTTATATGGATGGGATGGAAGTTGACTGGTGGACGCGCTGTCCCAGCACAAAGTCCTCGCGATGTCGTCAAAGACGAATGGCAGCATGTTGCTGTTTCATTTCAGAGCGGTAAGTGGTGGACTACCTATCTTGATGGTGAGGTGTTGATAGATTATCCGAAGACAGGGGATAAATTGGTGCCCATTGATGCGCCGCTTTTTCTCGGTACTGAGGAACCACCCGCTCTCAATCGCTACTATAACGGTATCATTGATGACTTCGCACTCTTTAACCGTGGACTCTCACAGGATGAGATTAAAGAAATTCAGGGCGGTATTCAAGAAATTTTGGCTGTTGATCCCGATGCGAAATTGCCAACGACATGGGGACACCTCAAACAGAGATATGAGAGGCAGTAAGTCAGATTGACTTATCAACTTACGCCATTTTTATATCCGTGTCAATTTGGCAGACATTCAGCAGGAATTTCGGCTGTTTCAAGCGAATAATATTGGCACGGATATTGCACGCTGTTTTGTAAATAGTTTTCAGTTCGGTTTTTCTGCGAATGCAGGTCGCATTTGGGCGAGTACGCCGCAAAAAACCTTTCAGTTTTCAGTTAACTACTTGTGGCAGTTGCTTTTGTTGTACCTGCCACAGCATGACTCTTAACTGACAACTGATAACTACTAATATAATCTCAAAGTTATTCATACAGAGGAGAAATTAGAAATGAGCAAGGTCATTGGAATTGATTTAGGCACAACAAATTCATGCGTAGCCGTTTTAGAGAGCGGCGATGCCAAGGTGATCGAAAACGCGGAGGGTAATCGAACCACACCCTCAGTTGTCGGTTTTACCAAAGAAGGCGAGCGTCCCGTTGGACAAGTTGCTAAAAGACAAGCTATCACGAACCCACAAAATACAATCTTTTCGATTAAAAGGTTCATGGGACGCAAATTTAACGAGATCGGTGACGATGCTTCGCGTGTGCCTTATGCATTAAAAGCCGATAAAGATGGGGATGTCGCTGTAAATATTGATGGTAAAGATTACTCATCCCCAGAAATCTCTGCGATGGTTTTGCGGAAAATGAAGGAGACTGCTGAGGCATACCTCGGAGAAGAAGTCACGAAAGCGGTTATCACCGTGCCCGCCTACTTTAACGATTCCCAACGTCAGGCGACGGCAGACGCAGGTAAAATCTCAGGGTTAGAAGTCGAGCGGATTATCAATGAACCTACCGCTGCATCCCTCGCCTACGGGTTACAGAACGAAGGCGACAAGAAGATTGCTGTCTATGACCTCGGAGGTGGCACGTTTGACATCTCTATTCTGGAAATCGGTGATGGAGTCTTTGAAGTCAAAAGCACAAACGGCGATACACACCTCGGTGGAGATGACTTCGACCAAGCGGTGATTGACTGGATGGCGCAAGAATTCCTCAGTAGTCAAGGGATTGATCTCCGCAACGACGAGATGGCATTGCAACGCTTGAAAGAGGCAGCGGAAACCGCAAAATGTGAACTCTCCAGCACTTTACAGACGGACATCAATTTACCGTTTATCACTGTGGATGCCAGCGGTCCAAAGCACCTTAACTTGACACTCACCCGCGCAAAACTGGAGCAGATTACAGATGACCTCGTCCAGCGGTCGCTTGAGCCGTGCCGGCAAGCACTCGCGGATGCTGAGATGCAACCCTCCGAAATTGACGAAGTGATCCTTGTCGGTGGACAGACACGGATGCCTAAGGTGCAGGAAGCCGTGGAGCAGCTCTTCGGCAAAGAGCCGCACAAAGGTGTCAACCCGGATGAAGTCGTCGCCGTCGGTGCCGCAATCCAGGGCGGTGTCCTCGCAGGTGATGAAGAAGTCAAAGACATCCTCTTGTTGGATGTTACACCACTCTCACTTGGGATTGAGACACTCGGTGGAATGTTCACACGGTTGATTGATAGGAACACAACGATTCCTACGAAGAAATCGAATATCTTCACGACGGCTGAGAACAACCAGACATCCGTTGATGTGCATGTCCTTCAAGGCGAACGCGAACAGGCGGTTTACAACAAAACCATCGGACGCTTCCGGTTGAGTGAGTTACCCCCCGCACCGAGAGGTGTGCCGCAGATTGAGGTGACATTTGATATTGACGCGAACGGTATCCTGAACGTGTCCGCCAAAGATACCGCGACCGGTAAAGAACAGAAGATTACCATTACCGCGTCCTCTGGACTTACCGATGCTGAAATCGAACAGATGATGAAAGATGCCGAAGCGCACGCCGAGGAAGATAAGCAGAAACGCGAGGAAGTTGAGGCGCGCAACCGTGCGGATTCCATGGTTTATGAGACCGAGAAGAACTTAGGTGAATTCGGTGACAAGGTAGACGATGCGTCCAAGGAGAAGGTGAACGCTGCCGTCGCTCGCGTCAAGCAGGCGTTAGAGGCAGACAACCACGCCGATATCCAATCTTCAACAGATGAATTAACGCAGGTCTGGCATGAAGTCTCTGCACAGATGTACCAACAGACAGCCGGTGCGGATCCAGGAGCTGCTCCAGGAGCAGAAGATCCCTCCGCTGATGAAGCAACACCTGATGCCGCAGATAGCGAAGTCGTTGATGCTGAATACGAAGTCGTTGACGAGGACAAGGAGAAAGATAAAAGTTAGGTACCCCCTCTAAATTGCGACTCTGTTGGTGCCACATAGGAGGTTCCTCAATGGCTTATAGTGACTTCACCTTAGAATCAGTGCTGCCAGCATTTGAACTTGAAAAGATTGACACAGCGGGATACTTTTCTGACGTAGAAGTGGTGGCACCGAGTGCCTATCTCACCACAGGACTGGAGAGAAAGGCATCGTTAGCTACAGCTATCGGTACAGAAAAAGCGCGTTCGGAACTGATTGTCGCTGATGTTCTGGTTGAACTTCGCGAGCATTGTGATCGCCGCATCAGTCTCTTTTCTGGGATTGATTTCAACATTGATTCTGAACAGGGATTAACCGGCGTGTGCGATTTTTTGGTGAGTCTGTCACCAAACCAATTCTATCTGGAAGCACCTGCCATTATCCTTGTTGAGGCAAAAAATTTTGATTTGAAACTGGGTCTCGGGCAATGTGTCGCCGAGATGATCGCCGCCCAACGCTTTAATGCGGAAAGAGGGAACGATATCCCTTGCGTTTATGGGGCTTCCACAACAGGTGTTGAGTGGTTATTCCTCAAGTTGCAAGGAAAGTGCCTCCACATTGATATGACAACCTACACTATTGAGCGGTGCGACAGGATCCTCGGCATCCTCGCCAGTATGGTCGCACAGAAAGCATGAGGGACAGCGGAACTGTAGGAGGAAACAGATATGGCTTATAGCAATTTTACGCTGGATACAGTCGTAACAACGTTTCAACTTGAAATCGTTGAATCCGCAGCACTTTTTGCTAAAATAGAAGCAGTAGTTCCAAGTTCCTATCTCAGAGAGGTATTGACCAAAAAGGTGCAGTTGGCCATCGCCATAGGCACAGAGAAGGCGAAGTCAGAACTGATTGTTGCTGATATTCTCTTTGAACTCCGCGAGCAATTCAATCACCGCATCAGTTTTTTCTCAGGTATTGAATTCAGTGTTGATGAGGAAAGCGGATTAACCGGGGTGTGCGATTTTTTAGTGAGTCTATCGCCGGTGCAGCATTTGTTACAGGCGCCCGTCATTGTTCTTGTTGAGGCGAAGAAGGATGACCTGAAGCTCGGTATGGGACAGTGTGTCGCCGAGATGCTCGCCGCCCAACGCTTTAATGCGGAAAGAGGAAATGATATCCCCTGCGTTTATGGGGCTGCCACTACAGGAGTAGATTGGCTGTTCCTTAAGTTAGACGGAAAGTGTTTGCACATTGATATGACGACCTACCAAATCGCTCAGTGCGACAAAGTCCTCGGCATCCTTGCCAGTATGGTCGCACAAAAGGCATAATTGACATTTGATGGCGTTTCTGAAATTATCGTTGCTGTGTCTGCCGCTCTGCGGTGCAAGATTCTTATTTAGATAGAAGGAGTTATGCATTGTTAAAGAAATGGGCGTATGTAGTTTTGATATTTATGCTGTGTCCTGTTATCGCGTATGCTCAGACAAGTTTATACCGGCTGCCTACAGCGGATACCTCGCTTGGACTTGCGCTCAGTAAGCAGGATATAAGTATTATTAAACCCAAAGACACTACAACGGTTGGGGCTAATCTTGACTACGGGATTGAAAATGACTTAAAGATTTCTTTTCAAGTTGGGATCGGATTGACTGACGAGACTACAGTTCCACCAGCACCTAATGGTGTGGTCAGTATAGTGCGTCTCAAACCGTTAGGGGACACCGGCTTAGAATATTTTTGGAAAGGAGATTTCGGTGCTGTATTCTTCCGATCTGTTCAAGAGTCTACGGATCAGATCCTTGAGCGTTCACGTATTCTTAGGCTTTCAGGTGCGGCAGGGGTCTTAAAACGTCTGGAAACTGAGTCTGGACAGGTGATGCACCCATTTTTCGCTTTATCTTATATTAGGTCTTGGGAAACTTCAGAAACTAACGCAGAATTTGCTGAAGAATTGGAGAATCTGGTTTTCAAAAAATCAGCGCGTCGTGGAGACCTCGCTGGAGAAATCGGTATAGAGATTGAATTGTCGCCCACAGTAACAGCACTCGGTGGTTTACAGTTTTCTTTTGAGAGATCCGATATCGCTTTTCGTGTTGGGTTGAATTTTTATTAGATAAACGAAGGCTCATGTCGAGATTGCATGCATAAGGAGATTTTAACCTTTGTGGTGATTGACTTCGCTGACACAGTTGCATTGAATTTATACA
>VYCT01000058.1 GCA_009843785.1 Candidatus Poribacteria bacterium
GTTTAACGCACTTTTTAACAACTTTTTGCAAGTCCAAAACGACTAATTCCGAAAAATAATGAAAAAAATCGGGTCTTAGCCTTGGCTTTTTCGCCCGATGGTACGCGCCTCGCCAGTGGAAGCACGGATAAAACTGTCCGTTTATGGGATATCAACGACCGCGACAAATCGATTACGCTTCAAAAGCATACAGATTGGATAAACGTGTTAGCATTTTCGCCAGACGGAAAAATGCTTGCCAGTGGGAGTGTCGATAAGACAGTACAGTTGTGGGATACCAACACCGGAGAACTACTGGCGACATTTACTGGACATATTAACGGTATTACTGCATTGGCGTTTTCGCCAGATAGTGCCACGCTTGTCAGTGGTAGTGCAGATGGTATAATCCGGTTCTGGGATACAGAAAATGGTGATCCACTATCTGACCGTATCACCGGACACACGCAATGGGTCAGAGCAGCGACCTTCTTTAAAGATAGTTCCACGCTTGCGAGTGTGGCATTTAATGGTGAAATTACCTTTTGGGATGTGAAGACACCCCAAAAACCCACTATTCACACTGAAGGGCATCGGGACAAGTTATCGACTTTAGCGTTTTCACCGGATGGCACGAAGCTCGTTAGTGTAGGGGCAGAAGGGTCTATGATCTTCGGGGCAGGGTTTTCTACTTGGCGGACAGATCATTTGATTCGCCTGACGGATGTAAAGACAGGTCGTGAACTGGCGACTTTGCGGTATGTTAGCGGTATTGAAGCACTGACCTTTTCTCCTGATGGTAAAACGGTGGCGTTTACGGGGTTTGGCGAAATTCGCTTGTGGAACACGGAAACGGGTGATGAACAGGCGATCCCTCTCGCTGATCTGAGAGCCGATATTCACAATATACCAATAGTTTTAGCATTGACGTTTTCGCCTGATGGTAGATGGCTCGTCAGTGGAACGCAAGGCGGAAAAATCCAAATGTGGGACGTTGCGACGGGTGAAGCACTGGTTGCCTTTGCAGAACCGACAGTGCAAGAGGATCCGGGTGGTATTTCTGCGTTGGAATTTTCGCCAGACGGCACCTTGCTCGCTGCCGGGGTACATAGTCAGATCCGTTTATGGGAAGTGAGTACTGGCGATGTGCTTCTATCCGTTAGCACTGAGCATAAGCGAGGTAATATGGTGTTTCAGTCTTACCCTGAACCGTTGGTATTTTCACCAGATGGGACAACCCTTGTTAACGGGCTTGCCAACGGTGCCATCCAATTGTGGGATGTTACAACAGGGGACGCTCTCGATGTCCTTGATGGGCATACGCAAAAGGTAGAGACGTTAGTATTTTCACCTGATGGTCAAATGCTTGTCAGCACAGGAGAAGACGGCACAATTCTCTTGTGGGATTGGGATGAAATCCTCGCGGGTTCATCTAAAAGTGAATAACGGTAAAAACAGATTATAGCGGAGGTAATCATTTGCGGATTGCAAGTGTTTTGCCTCCGTCCCCTTAATCCCTCTGTCTTAGCCTCACATCTCCCCTATTTCTATTCGGCTTCTTCGCTAAATTTGTGTTATAATCCCACTCATAGAAAGAAGCAACTACAAATCCTCCTTACCTCTCGTTATTACCAGAACGGAATCTTAACCCACTTTTCATGAACTTGTATCTCCGGACGAAGCGTGCTAAATAAAAATTTGCAGAATTGTGAAACTTTTTAATGGCTCGTCGCGTCACTAAGGGTTGATGTAAAGTAACGAAACATTCCCTGTCCAGAGGTGTCCGATGAAAAATGACGATGTTCAGCTCATTCAACGCGTGCTTGATGGCGATGATACGGCGTTCTCTGCACTCGTGAAAAAATATCAGCGATCTGTTCATGCACTCGCGTGGCGGAAGATCGGAGATTTCCATATCGCCGAGGATATTACACAAGAGACGTTCCTGAAAGCGTATCAGAGACTCTCTACGCTGAAGGAACCGCAGTCCTTTGCGAGTTGGCTCTATGTCATCACCGCGAACCACTGCAAAGCGTGGCTTCGGAAGAAGCGGACGTGGATTCAGTCGTTGGAAGACACAAGTAGCGCGCAGTTAGAAAGAGCGACCTACTCTGGACATATCATTGCGGAGAACGAGCAGATGACAGAAGAAGCACAACGTGAAGTCGTCAAGAAACTCCTTGAAAAATTGCAAGAGAGCGACCGAACCGTCATTACGCTCTATTACCTCGGCGGAATGACGTACGAAGAGATTAGTAATTTTTTAGGGGTCTCGGTCGGTGCGATTAAGAGTCGACTTCACCGAGCACGGCAACGGTTAAAGAAGGAGGAACCGATGATTAGAGAGGCTTTAGGCAATTTCCAAATCACGCCACATCTTACGGAAAACATCATGCGAGAGATTTCGCGTCTGAAACCGGTTGCGCTGTCTGGCAATAAACCGTTAGTTCCATGGGCGATAGGTGTTTCCACATTAGCAGTCGTCTTTTTAATATTGGGTGTTGGCACGGAGTACTTATCGCGTTTCCAAAAACCGTACAGTTTTGATGCGACATCAGAGATGACGATTGATATTATTGAAACGCCAATCGTATTAGATCTTGAATCGAAACCGGATGTCCGAACGCAGCTCGGCAGCACTGCCGCGCCGAGTGAGAACGACGGTGCCAGTCAGCAACCTGATGAAGTTTTATTCGCTGCTGCGCAGACAGACGGAGAAGACGTTTCTATTCCAAAACAGCAGTGGATTCAGGCAGGACCGATCAAAGGAAGTAGAGCAAAAGGTTTACTTGCGACATTTGAGGGTGAGCTTTACACTTTTGCTGATATGCAAGTTTACAAATTAGGAGTCGACGGCAAAGAGGGGCGACACATTTTTGATTTTAGACCATTGGTGAATTCTCGTCCGCCAGCTGCACCGCTCGCAAAGTGGAAAGATACCCTCTATATTATGCTGGCAAACGAGCTTCTTGCTTCAAAGGACGATGGTCAGACATGGGATTTGGTACACACTTTGCCAGACGTACATTATGATGCTATTGGCTTGATACTAACAGAGCAGGCGTTTTATGCCGCTTTTGAGAACGGAATTTTCCGTTCTGAAGATAACGGCGAGACATGGCAGGCAATAAACGATGGGTTAATGATGGGGGATATAGGGTATATCCGTTCTATCGTCAATATTCAAGACACGTTGTTTGTTGGAACAAGAGATGGATTCTATCGCCTCAGTGCTGACAGTTGGCAACGTGTGGCGTTTCCAGTATCCATTGGACGGATCCGTTCAGTTGCCGCGACTGAAGAGAAACTTTACGTTGCTGCGGAGCTGAGTGATGCGGATCCTCGTGCAGTTTCCAGAGGACAGCAGCAGGCTTGGGGGATATTCCGATCAACTGATTTGGGGAATTCGTGGACAGATATAACCCCGACAAACGCTTGGCCCCCAAAAGGGCGGCCCCCTTTTGTTAAACTTATTGCTGCGGGTGACACACTTTTGGCAATGGAACAAGGGATGGTGCGCTCTACCGATAGTGGAAACACATGGCTACCCCCACAATTACCGGGGGCATCTCCTACAATGAATGCTGATGTAAACAAGGCGATAGTGATAAACGAGAACGTTTTTTATGCTGGTTCGGGAGGGGACGGACTTCATCGTTCCACCGATGCTGGCAAATCATGGGACATCGTAAACATCACTCCGGATACGGGGCAAATAGGTAATCTCATCGCGCATAGAGAAGATAACATGCCCCTGACCCTTTACGCGAGATATGAAGAACAAAAGGTCGTAAAAACCATTGATAGAGGGGCATCTTGGAAAGGTGTCGAAATAAAAATACCGATGACGGCTCTTCGCAGAGAACGCACTCCAAGTATTACCCACATCGTCAAAGCTGATGGTAAAATCTATGCAAAAGGTGGAGCTTCTCTTGGCAAAGGAAAGACACATCTATATCGTGTATCTACAGATGACAATTCGCTTGTCCCGATACAAGGCATGCCGATCTTTGACGCAATGGAATTAACGTTCGAGTCGAGTCGAATAAGGAGAATGAGGAGGGACGGGTCTAACTTGTCAGATGCATCGGTTATTGAGCAGTTGCAAGAAAAATATCCTGGCGCGGTCGAGTTCTTCAGACAGTTGGTGAAATCGGATCCGCGACAGCCGGATATATATACGCAATTAGGGTTCCGTAAGGGTGCGTTTGCTGTTAGTGGCGACACGTTCTACATGGAATACAACTATAAACTCTTCCGATGGGAACCGGGTGATACTGAATGGTATGACACTGAGCAGGAAGAAACCGTTGAACTGACTCCGCAATTGGCATTCACAAAACTCAAAATTGCGGCTTCAGGGAACACCGTCTATGTCGGCAAACGGGACGGACATCTCGTCGTCTCGTTTGATAAGGGAAATAATTGGCTCGATCTCACGCCAGCTCTGCCGTTTCCCGTTAAAGCCTTCAATGATATAGTGTCTGCGGATTCCACGGTCTATGTAGCAACAGACGCAGGTATCATTACATCAGATGGTGGAAGACATTGGCACATCGTCACCGATGCAGAAGGGAACAATCTCATTATGGAGCACTTGGCTGTTGATGGCACAACGCTTTATGGTGTTTCCAAGACAGGTGTCTATCAATTGGAAAACGGCACGTGGAAAGAGGTTGCTTCAGAGGTGCCGGAACGGGTGACCTCGTTTGCTGTTGATGGGAATGTGGTGTACGTCGGCACTCAAGGCAGCGGTGTGCTGCATTTCAATCTTGACGAATAGTAGGAATCAATATAACGTGGGCGGTGCTATAATGCCCGCCCTTTTTCATCTTCAAAATTTCACAATCAATTTACTACTGGTCTGTCTATCTTTAGATTGTAGATAGATTGGTTCGTAGTAGCGCGATTTTACGGCGTACTCGCCCAAATGCGACGTGCATTATCGCACGTCTATTGGTCAGAAACGGGCAATGAATTGCCCTACTACGAACGGGGCTACTTCCAATTTTAGACTGGACAGACTACTACTTCTCATTTTTATCTTTTTTCAAAACCATTCAATTCTCCATTTTTTGATCTTTTCCACCTTCGCGGGGAGTTTGGAACCCAGCATCTTTCCAACGCGCCCCCGAATATATATCTGTAAACGGATTTATGGTATTATGCCGTTAACAAAAAACAGAAGCAGCCATATTGCCCATTACACACGTACTCCCTTTTCATTATCAGCAAAATAGAATTTTAACCGCTTTAGCAATATTAAATATAGATTTCACATTTTTCTAAGTTGAGTTGTTGGGTTTCATGAATTCCCATCAGAGATCGGAATCTCGAAAAAGGTAATCTATCGAGCCAACCCATAACGGCTTCACAAAGCTCAGTGAAACTCTCGAAGAAATAACTTCTGTTGATTTGGTCTCGCATCAGATGCCATAAGCGTTCAATAAGATTCAGATGAGGAGAATAAGTCGGCATCGGCACTAAACGTAATCGGTCTTTGTGATCGGTCAGGAAACCGTCTAACTTTGCTGTCGTATGACTTGAAGCATTGTCGCGGACGATAAACAGCAACTCATCGGGATACATATCCATGAGATTTTGCCAATGCGTTTTCATCTGAAGATGTGTTTTATTGCCATAGATTTCATACAAGCCATCACCTGTCGGATATTCTAAGGAGCCGATGAGATATTTCCGTTGGTTCTTGCCGGGCGTCTCGACCTTATATTCACAGCCTTCTTGGCGATAGACGCGTCCAGTCTTCGGACACCAAGACACATTCGCTTCGTCAAAGAAAAACAAGCGCGCTGGCTTTTGGTTATTCGCCGGTGGCGACAGGTCTAAACGCCGAAGTTGGGTATCCGGGACAATCAACTCAGTCGCCTTATGCGTCAAGTGTCCCGTCTTGGCAAAGAGGTAAGTTCCTCGAGCTGATGGCGTTTGGTCTGATACTCGGGATCCGGACCCCCCACACGGAGTTTGCTGCGACCCGTTCGGTAGCCAACCCGCCGTAAGGCGAGATGAATCGCAGGTGGCGTGACTGAAATCGCGTGATACGCTTTGAGATAAGCACTGATAAGTTCAAGCGTCCAGTGCCGAGAGTCGGTCTGAAGTTTCTCGTGTTGATTCGGCGTTTGCTCAAGCAGCTCACGCCAGTCGGATTTACTAAAGTGCGTGATTTTACCCCGACAGCCGGGTGGACTCTTGGGCATCAGCGCATCTAAACCCGAGGTGTTATACTTATGAATGTAGCTCCGAACACTGTCAGCCGAAAGATTGAACATCTTTGCGAGTTGCGGCACTGACATCTTCTCGGTAGCAGAAAGTTTGATGATCAATAGACGCTGATACCATTTGGGTTTCGTTGCTTCACAAATCGCAGCATCAAGACGCTGAAGTGCTGAGGCATCGTCAAGTTTTGCGTAAATCATTACAAGAAATGCTCCTTAGGAAATAGATTTACCTAAAGCATAACTTAAAACCCACTAAATTAGAAATTTATTATTTAATATTGCTTAAGGGGGGGTTGCTTGGGTATTTCTGCGGATTTCTTGCGACCTCCATTCCAACCGCACCGGATGCTCCCAGGGGCATTCAATTGTATTTCTCGTAGGCGTTAATCCTTAACATATATTATGTTTTAAAACAATTCGCAGAATTATTCGCAGCATTTCGCTATATTTCGCAGCATTTCGCACCAGATCCCGAAAAAAAGACGTCCAATCTAATAATTTCTTAAAATTGAATGGCTCTGCTGCTAACCTCAAATCCCTTGACTTAAAAATCCGTTTTTTGATAAAATACCACAAATAAAAGGGGGAAACGATTATGCACATCACTCATACGAAGCCGTGCTATCCCATCAGAAGGTTCTTGATTGTTCTGCTCGCGGTCTCACTCCTGTTCGGCGGTGGATTTGCCGATGCAGCCGTTGATAAAAATACTGTCGCGGTCTGGCTCTTTGAGGAGGGGACAGGAAAAATTGCGAAAGATGCCTCCGGGAACGGACACGATGGCAAATTCAAAGGAAGCCCGAAGTGGGTAAAGGCAAAATTCGGAACCGGATTAGAGTTCCCCGGCGATGCTGGCGGCTACATCGTCGTCGATTCTACCAAAAAACTGGAGTTGGAAACACTCACTATTGAACTGTGGGTGAAAGTGGAAGAAAGCACGGGTAAATGGCAGGGCATGGTCTGCAAACAACAAGCAGGATGTACCAACCGAAACTACGGTATCTGGGTCCATGTGGACAAGAGCGTTTTCCATGCACAGATCGGCGCAAATGGCGCCTGTGCATTCAGTATAGATGGCAAGTCTGTTATCACCGACAACAAATGGCATCATCTCGCCTTTACTTATGATGGCAAGATGGGACACCTTTACGTTGATGGTGAATTGGAGACCAAAGCACCCAACGCTGAGTCGTTTCAGAGCAACGACCCAATTACCATCGGCGTGCCGAACCTTGATAACGCAAACGGGTTAAAAGGGATCATTGATGAGATACGCATCTCTAACGTCGCACGCACCGAAAAGGAAATCCAACAAGCCATGGATGTCGGCTTAGCACAAATCCTCAACGTTGAACCCAGCGGAAAACTCGCAACGCGCTGGGGATACCTTAAAGTCGTACAATAATTTATGGTTATTGGTTTTCAGTACGGATTTTTTTTCACAAAAATCCTTTCGGTTTTCGGTTAAGAGGGTTCTTGTGTCGGTTATAGATTGTATCACTGCCAGAAAAGACTCTTAACCGAAAACCGACAACCGACAACTGATAACCCTTAAAGGAGAATGGATTGGAAAAATTGGCGTACATATCTTTATTGCTTTTTTCGATGACGGCATTCGCATTCGGACAAGGACTCCCAATGACAGTACCGGAAGAAGTCGGTGTCTCCACCGAACGCCTTGAACGTATCCGCCCTGTCATGCAAGGTTATGTTGATAAAGGAAACCTACCCTGCCTCCTGACGGCGGTAGCGAGACGTGGGAAGATCATCCATTTTGAAACCATCGGTATGCGAGATGTTGAAAATAAAAAACCGATCGAATCGGATACGATCTTCCGCATCTACTCCATGTCAAAACCGATCACCAGCATTGCTGTAATGATACTCTATGAGGAGGGACATTTTCAACTCGGGACGCCTGTTTCCAGGTTTATTCCTGAATTTGAAAACATGAAGGTCTACAACGAGGATCAGACCGAGATATTTGATGCCAAGAAGAAGATAACTATCAAGTACCTCCTCACGCATACCGCGGGGTTAACTTACGGCGGCGGCACTAAACCGATTGATGAACTCTATAGAGAGGCAAATATTTTTGAACCCAGTTCAACACTCGCTGATATGGTCAAAAAACTCGGCGAAATCCCACTCGCACATGAACCCGGTGAAAAGTGGACCTATGGGGTATCTACCGATGTACTTGGATACCTTATAGAAGTGATTTCTGGAATGTCGTTTGAGGAATTCCTTCAGGCACGCCTTTTCGGACCCCTTGACATGGTAGATACCGGATTTTCGGTGCCACCGGAGAAGCGCGACAGGTTGGCGGCAGCGTATGGACCTACTGAGCAGAATGGACTCATACGTGTTGATAAGCCAGCACTTGCAAACGATGAATTCACGTTTTTCCCCTCCGGCGGTGGTGGACTCGTCTCAACCGCTGCAGATTATATGCGATTTTCTCAGATGCTACTCAACGGTGGTGAACTCGACGGAGTCCGTATATTGGGAAAAAAGACTGTGGAATTAATACGCTACCCCCATCATGACAATTGGTTCGGACTCGGTTTTAGTATTGTTACACAGAAAAATCCACCGGATATCTTGGAATCCGTTGGGAATTTCAGCTGGGCTGGTGCCGCCGCTACCGCTTTCTGGATTGACCCACAGGAGAAATTGGTCGGTTTGGTCATGACACAACTGTTTGGGAACCGCTACCCTTTCCATCAGCAATTTCAAGTTCTGACTTATCAGGCACTCACCGAGTGAAGGAGAATGGATTGAAAAAATTAACGCATATCTCTTTATTACTTTTCTGCGTCGCCGCGTTCGCATTTGGACAAGGACTACCAATGACTGTCCCGGAAGAGGTCGGTGTCTCTGCTAAACGGCTGAAACGCATCCGCTCTCTCCTGCAAGGTTACTACAATTCAGGACAAGTCTCCGGATTCCTAACAGTCGTGGCACGACGCGGTAAGATTGTACATTTTGAAACCATCGGCATGCGAGATGTTGAAAATAGCAAACCTATTGAATCGGATACGATCTTCCACATCTACTCGATGTCAAAACCGATTACCAGTGTCGCAGTGATGATGCTCTATGAGGAAGGGCATTTTCAACTCGGCACGCCTGTTTCCAGGTTTATCCCTGAGTTTGAGAACATGAAGGTCTACAATGAAGACCAGACCGAAATCTTGGACGCAAAGAAGAAGATAACCATCAAGCATCTCCTCATGCATACTGCCGGACTCACTTACGGTTGGGGCAATAAACCTGTTGATACACGCTATAAGGAGGCAAAAATCCGTGAACCCGGTTCAACCTTGGCGGATATGGTCAAAAAACTCGGGAACATTCCACTCGTTCACGAACCCAATGAAAAGTGGACCTATAGTGTCTCTACTGATGTGCTTGGTTACCTTGTAGAGGTTGTATCTGGCATGCCTTTTGAGGAATTTCTCCAAAAACGGCTCTTTGAACCCCTCGGTATGGTAGACACCGGATTTTCAGTACCACCTGAGAAACGAGATAGGCTTGCCACACTCTATAGACGCACAAAAGAGAATGGAATTGAACGGACGAAACGCGCTGCGATCCCAGATGATGAATTCACGTTTTTCCCCTCCGGCGGTGGCGGACTCGTCTCAACCGCTGCGGATTACATGCGCTTTTCTCAAATGTTGCTCAACGGCGGTGAACTCGAGGGTGTCCGTATATTGGGCAAAAAGACAGTTGAATTGATGCGCTATCCCCATCACAACAATCGATTTGGACTCGGTTTCGCCATTGTTACCGATAGAAACCCTCCGAACATTTTGGAGTCCGTTGGAAATTTTAGTTGGGGGGGTGCTGCCGCTACCACCTTCTGGATTGATCCGCAGGAGGAATTGGTCGGTTTGCTCATGACACAACTGCTTAATAACCGTTACCCTTTCCAACAACAATTTAAAGTCCTAACCTATCAGGCACTCACGGAGTAATGGTTATCGGTTGTCAGTAAAAGAGGGGTACGGTTTAATCAGATACCTCTTTAACTGAAAACTGAAAACTGAAAACTATTTCCTCTGACAACTGACAACTATTAAAACTGACAACTATCCTACAGGAGATCTGAATGACAGTATATGGAGGATTACCGCGGGCTGTGCCTGAAGATGTGGGCATGTCAACCTCGCGGTTGGGACGTATTACACCGGTCATGCAAGGCTATGTTGACAACGGAAAAATCCCTTGTGCATTAACAATGATCGCGCGTGAAGGCAAACTCGTCCATTTTGAAAAATTCGGCACGCAAGATGTCGCTACTGCGAAACCCGTTGGATTTGATACCATCTTCCGCATCTACTCGATGACGAAGCCGATTACCAGCATCGCTGTCATGATGCTCTACGAGGAAGGACATTTCCAGCTCGGCACACCCGTCTCTGAATTGATTCCCGCTTTCAAGGATATGCAGGTTTACACTGAAGGTGGTGAGGGTATTGTTGATGCCGAGCGAGAGATGACGGTAAAGCATCTGCTGACACATACCGCTGGACTTATCTACGGTGGCGACTGGGAGCATCCGATTAATGAGCGGTATAGAGCAGCGAATTTCTACGGTGGAGACCTCGCGAACATGGCGCAAGAACTCGGAAATATCCCGCTCCTTCACCACCCAGGTGATGCGTGGAACTACGGGATGTCTACTGACGTACTCGGTTATCTTGTAGAGGTCGTGTCTGGTGTGCCGTTTGAGGAATTTTTGAAAACCCGTATCCTCAAGCCGTTAGGTATGAACGACACCGCTTTCTCGGTGCCGGACGACAAGGCTGATAGATATGCGACCTTATATGAACCCACCGAAGACGGTAGTATTCAAGTAATTGAGAACGCGCCTGTTTCGAGCGGACCTCTAAGTTTCTTCCACTCCGGTGGTGCAGGTTTACAATCGACCGCCGCGGATTATCTCCGCTTCTGTCAAATGTTGCTCAACGATGGTGAACTCGATGGCGTGCGGCTCCTCGGGAGAAAAACCGTTGAGCTCATCCGAATGAATCATATCTCTGACGATTGGCACCCTCTTGAGAGAACCGGATGCGGCTTCGGGCTTGGATTTGCCGTTGTCACCAACGTCGCCGATACCCATAGCCTTGGGTCCGAAGGCACTTACAGTTGGGGCGGTCTGGCGAGTACAACATTTTGGATTGATCCCGTTGAAGACTTAATCGGCATCTTAATGACGCAATTAATCGGTGATTCCGCATTCCACGCCCAATTCCGGGTCCTTACATATCAAGCAATTACGGATTAGGCATGAACGGCCTCACCGAACCGCTAAAAATGATTAGGCATATTTTATAGTGAAGCCTATAAATAAGTGAACATCTTTGTAGTAGCATAAACTTCCAGTTTGTGCTCTTTGTACCATAGGCTGTTAGCCTGTGCCAGTCTGAATGCCTGTCATAGGTATTCAGACTGTTTGAGAGTGCCCAATTAACTACAGGTTTTACTATAATCGAAGATCGCAAGCCCGTAATGAAATGGAGGGCGGATATACGTGGTGGAACGTCAGACCCCGAACCCGCCTCACCGAACCGCAAGGAAAGTTAAAAACATGAAAATCGCAGTTGTAACCGGTGAACACGGATTTCAAGAAAAACAGTTTGACGCAGTTTTTGAAAGTATGGAAGGCGTTCAATTCCTCCGAGAAGATCTCAACGTTTTTGTAGATGACCCTGACCAAAAGGACTACGACACTGTCGTCTTTTACAACTTTCACCGTCCCTATCCGACAGAAGCACAAGCACAGGCTATCCTCGATTTGACGGAACGTGGACAGGGCGTGGTAATTCTCCATCACGCTATCCTCGCATTTCCAGAATGGGATGCCTATTCTGAAATGTGCGGGGTGGACGATCGCGGCGAATTCGGATACTATCCACGGCAAACGCTAAACGTACAAATCGCTGATGCCACGCATCCTATTACCCACGGGCTAACCGAATGGGAGATGGGAGATGAGACGTATACCATGAAATCGGCTGGTGATGATAGCGCAATTCTATTAACAGTGAGTCATCCGAACAGTATGGAGGTCCTCGGTTGGGCGCGTGAATATCGAAAATCCCGTATCTTCTGCTTCCAGAGTGGGCACGATGATGTGACTTTTTCTAATCCAAACTTCCGAGAGGTCCTGCAACGCGCTATTCACTGGTGCGCGAAAACATCATAGAGGGTAGACCATGGAAATCCACATCTTTTCGCTGTATCAATCCATAAGGGCTTGGGCACAAAGGCTCTGCATAGGAATCGGTTGTGTCCTGTTTCTGTTTTCAACGGTACTCGCAAAAGCAGATGGAGTAAAAACAATGGCGAATACAACATACTCGGTAGCTGTAAAAACAGTTGACGGTTTTCAAGTTTCTTACATCCAACAAAATGAGAAAGCGGTTGCTGAAATCGTACCAGCACTCGGAAATAACTGCTACGCTTTCAAGGTCGCAGACGGAGATACTTGGTTGAATTTAATAGACGCACCGCCGGACCTTGCCACACTCGAAGAACGCCCGACCGCTTACGGCAATCCAATCCTGTTCCCGTTCCCGAACCGAATCCGAAACGGCACCTATCAGTTTGAGGGCAAAACCTATCAGTTTGACAAATCACCCGAATCTCCGACAACAATTCACGGTTTGTTGTTAAATCAACCGTATCAGGTCGAAAGCCATACCGCTGATGAAAACGGGGCCACACTCGTGTGCTCGCTTAATGCTCAAGATTTTCCCGAAGTCGTCCGCCAATATCCGTTCCCTTTTAAAATTGAGATTACCTATACGCTCAAGGATGCCGTGTTAACCATGAAGACTTCCATCAAAAATACGGGTGATCGAAATATGCCAATGGGATTCGGTATCCATCCATATTTCAGCGTAGACCTCGGCACCGAAGCAGATGCAGCTGAGGCTGTTATTACTGTCCCTGCCGCCAAGTATTGGGAACTTGATGAAGTCCTCGTGCCAACTGGAGAACAGCACGATGTTAACGGCACGCTTGACTTACGAAATGGGCAACCGTTCGCAAAGCTGAAGCTTGACCACGTCTTCACGGACGTTCAATTCGTTGACGGTGTCAGTCGCTGCCTTATTGAGAATAAGGATACCGGATACGGTATGATAATGGAATCGGATGCACAATTTCGGGAGTTGGTCGTCTACACACCGCCCGATAGAGATGCCATCTGTTTTGAGCCTTACACCTGCCCAACGGATGCTATCAACCTTGAAGCACGAGACATTCCCGCAGGTGTGATTGTACTCGCACCTGATGAAACATTCTCTGGAACCGTCCGCTTTATGCTACAGTAGTAGGCAAACTCTGTTCTACCGTCTACAGACCTCTGCTATGAGAATTATCGCACTATTGCTTTTTCCGTTTTGTCTCCTAATTATGCAGCCGTGTCATGCGATCCGTGAAGGCACAGCGACTGCCGACATCTTTATCAAACGCTACGCGCGGTCTGGTGACTTCGGGAAACTCGCGCTCTGGCACGAAGCCGCCGCAGAATGTCTTATGCATATCTCCGTTCCGATGAACGAGATCGCACGCGACTACTACATCCGGCGCGGATACAAACAGTGGGTGGCACGCTCAAAAAAAGAGGCACGCGAGATTCAGCAACAGTATAAATACCACCGCAAGCAGGCGAAAATTGCTTGGCAGAAATCAAAAACCTCAAAACGACTCCTGAATACCGAGCGCGAAAATATCGCAAAATTTATGGCGATATGGCTGCCGCGCTACCCGAATCGGTTTTACGAGTTCGGCATCTATCCGACATTTTTCAGGAAACAACGCGAAATAGCGGAACAGAAAGATGATTATGTAAAGGCACTCCAACTTGAAGCGGATGCTGCAGAGATGTGCGCAACGCAATATGAAAAGATTCCGATCACCTACGGACTTGAAGGTTATCAGAAACACCGAGACGCGTATCAACGACATGCTGCACTGCTTCGGGGGCGCACGCAACAAAACCTGAAAGCGTTGCCCACAGAGGCGGATAAAGGCAAAGAGATAATAAGTTCGCTTGAAACCCGAAGGCTTTATCCTCGCCAAAGAGGGGACGCTATACTTCGCATGGCAAAATCGGATGCGCGGGTCAAAGCCGCTTTAGGTGATCAATTCGGGGTTCACGCATACCCATCTTTTCAAGGGTTTGTCTGGGTAGTCAGTTTCTCTAATCACGGCAGCGGGAATATCGTGACCGCAATTGTTGATGAAAAAACAGCAAAAGTGTTGGATGTATTTTAGTGTATGTGAATTGTGCTCCGATTTTCGATGACCCACGCAAGAAGATAAATAGAGCGAAACCCAACACACCGACCTACGTTAACTTAGATTGTCAATATTTCTGATCTATCCGTTTTCGGTTGACAACAATTTCCAACTATCAAATAATAGGTAAGGCTAAAATATCTACGCCGAAACGTCTGGTTGGAATGTTTGGGGTCAAAGCAGTTTTGGGTATTAGAGTGGTTTAGTATAATAACTCGTTTTTTGATAACGAATATAGTTAAGAGCGGTGACGTTTTCTTAATGGGCTCCGCCAAAATTTCATTTAAAATGAAGGAGATTGAACATGAACATAAGAAAAATCATAACATTCACATTTGTATTGGCAGCAATTGCTGCTATGGCTATCGGGCTTTCCAGCTGCGAAAGGGTCGCTTCAATAGTCTCTGATGGCGAAATGCCGCCAATGGAGGAAATGCCGCCGCCGATGGCTGAAGGGATTCCTATCGGTCTGGTCGTATCTCTGACAGGGAAAGATGCCGAACCGTATGGGCTACCAATGAAACGCGGCTTTGAGTTGGCGCAAGAAGAGATTAACATGCTTAGTCCTATGCCCCTCATGTTCATCCCTGCGGATGATCAGAGTTCCGAAGCGGGGGCGATTGAAGCCGTGCAGCAATTGGTGGATCAAGGCGTACCTGCCATCGTCGGAATCGCTATCTCAGATTACCTTGAAGATGCTTTTCCGATTGCACAAGAGGCGGGAGTGGTCGCTTTTAGTTCGGTTTCGTCCGCCGCAGGTTTGAGTGGGAAGATCGGGGATTATGTCTTCCGCACCGGGCTCGCTGTGGACATAATGAACCCCAGTGGTGTCATGGCAACCCACGGGACACTCGGTTATACGAAGGTTGCACTGATATATGATGCCGCGGATACCTACTCCGAAAGTAGCAACGGTGAGTTGAAGAAGGCACTTGAGGCAAGTGGTGTCGAGATTCTGACAGAAGAAACCTTCCAAACCGGCGACACCGATTTTAACGTGCAATTGACCAATATAATGGCAATGGAACCTGATGCGCTCTTCGTTTCTGCCCTGTCAGTAGAGATGACACAGGTTATCATTCAAGCAGGAGCTCTCGGTATCCCAGACACTGTTCAACTGATTGTGCCTGATTTGACTGCAAAAGAAATTCAAGATGCAGGCGATGCCGCCGAGGGAGCCATAGCTTTTACAGGGTGGACGGCGCTGTCTAACATACCCGGGAACCAAGACTTCATCGAGAAGTATCGGGCGAAATACGGAATTGAACCCGAACCGTGGGCAGCGCAGTCGTATGCAACCCTCCGTATTCTCGCTGCGGCGATTGCGAAAGCGCAATCGGCAGATGCCGCCGCAATCCGAGACGCACTCGCACAGACGATGGATTTCCCCACAATTTTAGGGAATTTCTCGTTTGACCCTAATGGTGAAGCAGTGTATGATCCCGTTGTCCTTATGGTCAAGGACGGCGCACTTCAGCTCTTTGAATAACCCCACCATTGGATGAATATAATCAGAGCCTTGTCATCAACTATTCGCTGATGGCAAGGCTCTCGCTTTTTTTACGCATTTGTATAAGTTATTATTCTGTCGGTTCTAAACTAAGGAGTAGCTCTGTTCGTAGTAGGGCAATTCTGCGGTGTACTCACCCAAATGCGAAGTGCATTATTG
>VYCT01000168.1 GCA_009843785.1 Candidatus Poribacteria bacterium
AACACTAAAAACCTTTCACCACAAACCTTCAGAAAAAAATGGGGGTAAGTGACGATGCAGATTTTTCTTGACATATTTTACCGTTTCTTTTACAATATTATTTTAAGCAAAAACGCGAGTCTTTCGATGAAAGGGGTTGGTTGAAAATCCCTCATACACTTGGCTCGCATAAAATTCAATCTGTTTAAGACATAAAGAGGTTTGCTCATGCGTTTAATCATGTATTTACTCGCTGTTGCACTGTTGATTGCAGGCAGTGCGATGACTACGCACGCTGTAGTTCAAGACGACGGTTTAATCCTTTACTTCAGTTTTGATGCAGAAGAAGACGGATTCGTTATAGATGAAACCGGTGGCGGCAATGACGGCATCATTAATGGTGCGGAAATTGCCACCGATGAAGTCGTTCACGGTAAAGGGTCTCTGTTATGCGATGCTAACGCCGACGGTGTGACAGTCGATTCCTTCCAGGCGTTAGAACAGTATACAGACAACTCCTATATCTTCTGGCTCAATTTCATCGTGGCGAACTCTGGCGGTTGGGATCAAATCATCGCCAAAAAAGCACCCGGTTCTGACCGTTCACCCGGTATCTGGACCTGTAACCGCGTAACTTTACATATCCACTACCGGTTCAATCCCGGGAACGCTGGAAGCCTTTGCGTCGGTCCTGAAGGTGAAGGCGACGAATTTGGTATCGGGGACTGGCATCACATCGCGGGTGTTAAAGAAGGCGACCAATTCAAATTCTACATTGATGGTGAAGTCGTTGATGAACAGACTGTTCCAGCAGCTCATGCACAGGGGACAGAGAAGTTGTATATCGGTCAAACGGGGTATAACTCTGCGAAGTTCTACATGGACGAACTTTTTATCTATGATAGAGCCGTCAGTGCTGCTGAGGTCACAAATATTATGGAAGGTAACCTCACCCCTGTCGAGCCGAAAGACAAACTTACCACAACATGGGGACAACTGAAAACAAATCGTGATTAATTTCACACGACTAAATGTGGGGCGGTTCTCATACCGTCCCATATTTATTTTTCTATCTCTGCTTACCTACCGGTCAAAGTTTTATTTTTCTCGTCAAGCGTAAATAAGTATCTCCTAAATCAGTCCTATCTATCTTTTTATGACGGCATCAGAAAGTTTTAGGTGCAGATTTTTCTTGACAGATTTAAGCGTTTCTTTTAGAATATCTTCGTGCGTTAAAACGCGAACCCTTCTATTGATAGGGCGGTTGGAAGTTGCCTGAATACAAGGCGTTCGCATAGCCGGTTAATTTTTTTAAGACATGAGGAGGTTACTCATGCGTTTAGTTATGTATGTCCTCGCTGTCGCCTTACTAATGGTAGGCAGCACACTCACCACAGATGCTGCTACTGTTAGAGACGACGGTTTAATCCTTTACTTCAGTTTCGATGAAGCAAAAGGCGGAACGATAGAAGATGAAACCGGGGGCGGTAATGATGGTGACTTAGTTAAGGGCGCGAAGATTGCCACTGATGAAGTCGTCCACGGTAAAGGCTCGATATTATTCGAGGCAGGCACTGACAGTGTGACCGTTGATTCCTTCAAAGAGTTGGAAGATTATCAGGACAATTCCTTTCTCTTCTGGGTCAACTTCACGAAGGCGAACTCCGGGGGCTGGGATCAAATTATAGCGAAAAAAGCACCCGGCTCTGACCGTTCACCCGGTATCTGGACCTGTAACCGTGTGCCGCTGCACATTCACTATCGGTTTAACCCTGGTAATCAGGGTACACACTGTGTAGGACCTGATGGAGAAGACGATACGTTTGAAATCGGCGAATGGTATCATATCGCAGGTGTTAAAGATGGCGCCAAGTTGATATTCTATATCAACGGCAAAAAAGTTGCGGAACCAGGTGTCCCGAAAGACCATGCGCAAGGCGCAGAGAAACTCTACATCGGTCAAACGGGTTATCAAGCCGCGAAGTTCTACCTCGACGACCTCTATGTCTACGATAGGGCTCTTGATGCCGATGAGGTTGCAGATGTTATGGACGGTAAACTCCTGCCTGTTGAACCGGAGGACAAACTCACCACGACGTGGGGACAAATGAAGATACGTCGTGATTAATTTCATCCCTGAAATGTTGGGACGGTTCTCATACCGTCCCACATCTATTTTTTTCCTATTCATGTCTATCTGCCTAAAATTCCTATCTGTTCCTTCTCGAATTTCACTCTCCTTTCGCTTTTCGCTCCTTACGTCTTAATTGAGGCATACCCGAAATCAAATATTTCTTTTTCTTGATAGATTTAAGCGTTTCTGTTAAAATACCTCTGTGAACTAAAACGCGAACCCTTTCTATCCATAGATCGGTTGGAAGCCGTTCTAATACAAGAGGTTCGCATAGCCGGTTAATTTTTTAAACACATGAGGAGGCTATTTATGCGTTTAGGTATGTATGTACTCGCTGTCGCAGTACTAATGGTAGGCAGCGCATTCATCACACATGCCGCCATCGAAGACGATGGGTTAATCCTTTACTTCAGTTTTGATTCAGAAAAAGGCGGAACCATTAAAGACGAAACTGGCGGTGGAAATGAAGGTACAGTTGAGGGGGCAGAGGTCAGCACCGATGAAGTCGTCCATGGTACAGGGTCGATGTTATTCGACAATGTCAACGCCAGTGTGACGGTTGACTCCTTCAAAGCGTTAGAAGAGTATCAGGATAATTCCTATCTCTTTTGGCTCCAATTTACCGAAGAGAATTCGGGTGCCTGGCAACAAATCATCTCAAAAAAAGCCCCTGGTACGGACCGTGTTCCCGGTATATGGACGTGTAACCGTGTACCGCTGCACATTCACTACCGGTTCGACCCCGGAAATGGCGGAAGTCTTTGCGTCGGTCCTAAGGGAGAAGGCGATGCATTTGAAACCGATAAGTGGTACCATGTCGCTGGTGTCAAAGAGGGTGGCAACTTCAAATTTTACATGGACGGCGAAGTCGTTGATAATCAAAATGTTCCGAAAGAGCATACACAAGGAGTTTCCAAACTTTATATAGGTAAAACTAATTACGGTTCTGCACTCTTCTATATTGATGATCTCTATGTCTATGATAGAGCCCTCAGTGCTGACGAGGTTTCCGGCGTTATGGATGGTAAACTCCTGCCTGTTGAACCGAAAAACAAGCTCTCCACAACGTGGGGACGGTTGAAAACAAGCCGTGATTAATTGGAATATCTGAACTGTATAGACGGCTCCATGCCGTCTTATATCTATTTATGCATCTGCGCATGCCTACTCGTCAATGTTATCTACTCCCAACAGTGAAAAGTATTAGCCTCTCTTTTGTCCTACTCGTTTCGTTTTTATCACTTCCAAGGTGGTGTGATGCTGAACAAGGCGTTAATAACCGCTTTGAACGTGGTGTCCGTTATCTTGAGATGGAGCAGTATGACTTAGCACTCGCCGAATTCCTATCCATCGAACAAGAATTTGGGACTTCAGCGGACATTAGCAGCCTTGCACAATACTATATAGGTTTTGTCCATCAAGAACTCAATGACCTGAGTCTGGCGGTATCCGCATACCAGGAGGCGTTGGCATTAAAAGCACCACAAGAGGTGCAGGGGAACACCCACCTTCAATTAGGTATTGTCTATAAATTGCAAGGCAAATTGCCGCTTGCCGAAAACCATCTCAAACAATCACGCATGCTGTTGCCTGCAGCTGGGCAATCACATACCCACCTTGGCGATGTCTATCTCCTCCAACGTAGATTTAATGCTGCTGAAAAGGCTTACCGAGAGGCCACTCGCCTAAATCCGGAGCATACTGAATCTTACTACGGACTCGGTAGGGTAGCGGAGATGCAGAATCGTTTCCAGCAGGCTATGGAATATTACAATGCAGCACTCCTGCGAAACCGATATTCATCGCAAGTGCATTATAGGCGTGCCCTCACGTACCAGAAACTTGGAGACAAAGCGCAATCCGCAGCGGCTATGGCACAGTTCCAACGCTTAAAAACCTACGAAGATCAGATGCACCGATTCCGAGAAGGCATCTACAACAATCCGAATCTGCCGGTGTTATACATCAAACTCGGCGAACTCCATGAGGCTTATGACAACTTAACAGAAGCAGCACAGATTTATGAAGTCGCCACGCAGGTGCACCCGTCCTATCTGCCAGCATACCTTCACCTCGGCGCGGTCTTTATCGAACAACGGGCCCTTGAAAAGGCGGTCGAGGTGTATCAGAAAGCCGCCGAAGTCGCGCCGGATAACGCACAAGTCCAGATAAAATTGGGTGTTATCTATATCAATCAACACCAATTTGAACCAGCAATTGCAGCGTTCAAGCGTGCGATTGCTGTTGATAACACAGCCGCGGAGGCATACAACAACCTCGCACGTCTCTATGCTGGACTCGGCAAAGAGATGCAACAAGCGATCCATTTGGCACAGCAGGCAGTCGCTTTGGCACCAACAGCGAAATATTACGATACGCTTGCGTACACTTACTATCGCAATGCACAATATATGCAGGCTTTGGACGCTATTAATCAAGCGATTTCGTTAGCACCGAATGTGGATGCATACAGCAAACTACGCGCAAAGATTCAAAAGGAGAAGAAATGAAAAAAGGAATATGTATCGGATCATTACCGGGCGGTTCAACCGAAGCACGGTTTAAACTTGCGAAAGAGGCAGGATTTGACGGTGTTGAAATCGGCACTCTCGGAAATGATGATGATCGACACCAGACCAAAGAAATCGCCATACAGCACGGGTTAGAAGTCTTCAGCGTGATGAATAGCAAACACTGGGGCTCTCCGCTTTCTGATGAAGATGCCGATGTTCGCGCCGATTCGCGAGCGGGGATGCTTGATTCCATCGCAACCGCAACGGCTGTCGGAGCAGACGCTGTGCTGCTTGTGCCTGCCGTTGTCAATGATAAGACGAGTTATGAGGACGCGTATCAACGTTCACAAGCGGAAATTCATAAACTGATTCCGGCGGCAAAAGCGAAGGACATCACAATTGCGCTTGAGAACGTGTGGAATAAATTCCTGCTCAGTCCGATAGAATTTTGTCGCTATCTTGACGAGTTTGAAAGTGAAACGGTGACCGCCTATTTCGATGTAGGGAACATCGTTCTGTACGGATACCCACAACACTGGATTCGTTCTCTCGGGAGTCGTATTTCTAAAGTGCACGTCAAAGGGTTCAACGCAAATGAGAGTCGGTTCACCTATCTCATTGAAGACTGCACAATTAACTGGAACGCCGTCATGGAAGCGTTTGAAGATATCGGATACGATGACTACATGACAGCAGAACTCCCCGTTGATGGCGATAACCCAGAAGGCAGAGTGCATAGCATCAGCGATGATATGAGTAGAATTATCGCTGGAACTGTGTAACAACAAAATACATGGAAGTTATTATTCAACCGACTTATACGCAGCTTGCCGAGGGTGCTGCTGAAATTATCCGAGATGCGCTCCTAAAAAAGCCGAATCTCGTCTTGGGGCTCGCTACCGGCAGCACACCGATCGGGCTTTATAAAGCCTTAGTACGGATGCATGAAACGGACGGCCTTGATTTCTCAGACGTAACGACTTTTAACCTTGATGAGTACGTCGGGATTCCGCCCAATCATCCGTATAGTTACCATACCTTTATGGCAACTCACCTTTTTAATGCTGTCAACATTCCAGCGGAGAATTGCCATATTCCACAGAGTACGGTGGTCGGACATGAGGAATTCTGTGAAAAGTATGAAGCGGCGATTGTGAATGCTGGCGGTATTGACATCCAGGTACTCGGCATCGGAAAAGACGGACACATCGGGTTTAATGAACCGAGCTCTTCGCTCGGTTCCCGGACTCGCATTAAAACGCTGACGCAGAGCACGCTTAAGGCGAACGCGCCACATTTCGGTGGCACGATTGATGCTGTCCCGAAGATGGCGATTACAATGGGAGTCGGCACAATCATGGAAGCGAAACAGTGTCTGCTATTGGCAAGCGGCACATCAAAAGCGGAAGCCATCGCAAATGCCGTGGAGGGCCCCATTACCGCGGAGGTACCAGCATCGGTGCTACAGATGCATCCACGAACGGTTGTCGTCATTGATGAGGCTGCGGCGACGCAACTGAAGCGCGTAGCCTACTACAAACACGTTTATGCGAATAAACAGAAACTGCTATCTCAAATCTCTTGAGATTGCAGGTAGTGGTGCATCGTATCAGACTTCCTGTTCGTCGGATAAACCGTATTCTTTTGCTTTCCGTTGGATTGTGCGTCGGCTCACTTTGAGTATTTCTGCGGCTTTTGCTTTGTTGTTGTCCACAGACGCGAGGGTCGCGCGGAGTGCCTCTCGGTTAATTTCATCAAGGGACATACCGACTTGCACATTTAAACGCTGTTTATCCTCGATTGTGTCAACCGCCTCCCAGACATCGGGGACTGAAAGTAGGTTTGAAAACGCGACTCCGGTTGCTTTGAGGATGCGTTCAGGTAAGTCAATTTGTTGGAGCGTCGATTGTGTAGACATCACAACAAGCCCCTCAATGCAGTTTTTCAACTCGCGTACGTTGCCCGGCCAATCGTATTTCATCAACGTTCTAATCGCCTCTGGTGCAATAGTTATCAGCGGTTTTCCATTTTGTAGGCAAAACTCGTCAAGAAAATCCTTTACGAGTAGCGGAACATCCTCAATCCGTTCTTGAAGTGTCGGCAGAAGGATAGGCACCACGTTGAGCCGGTCATAGAGATCCGGGAGGAACTCTCGCCTTTTGGATGCGGCTTCCACATCGTGGTTCGTGGCACAAACAACACGGACATCAACCTGAATGGTTTTGTCGCCACCCACTCGTTCAAACTCGCGTTCTTCAAGTACGCGCAAAAGCCGTGCTTGATTCGATAGACTCAGCTGTGAAATTTCATCAAGAAATAGAGTGCCACCGTGTGCAAGTTCAAATCTGCCTTTCCGTTGGTAATATGCACCACTAAATGCCCCGCGTTCGTGTCCGAAAAGTTCAGATTCCGCGAGGTTCTCGTTTAGGCTCGCACAATTAAAGGCGATGAGAGAACCGCGTCGCAAACTTCGGTGGTGGATTGCACGGGCAACTAATTCTTTCCCTGTACCGCGGGCACCGTGAATCATCACAGTCGCTTTTGTCGGTGCGACCTGCGTGATCATGTCCCGAATTTTGATAATTTGTGGCGAATTACCTGTAAGGCGGCGTAAGCCTTCCTTTTCGTCTATTTGTGATTGAAGTTGCCGATTCTCAAACGCAAGACGTTGATTTTCGAGCGTTCTCTGTAACAGTGCCGCCAAATGAACAGGATTCACCGGTTTCGGCAGGAAGTAGGTATATTTATACGCAAGCATCGCTTTGATACCGATGTCGGTCTCTAAAATGTTCGGTTCTGTGATAAAAACGACACCCACATCTGGATGGTGCTGTACCGCCGCCTCTAAGAGTGCTAACCCATCAATCCGTTCCGCTTTTAATTGTGCGATCAGAATGTCTACCTTTAGGTGCTCAATCTGATGAAACGCCTGATACATGTTGCCTGTGACAACGAGACGCAGCCCTTTACCTGCCAGCGTTTCACAGACAAGTTCACGTTCACCCCGATCGGCATCAACAATAAGCACGGTTTTCTGAGCGTTCATGGTGGAAGCACCTTCCAACGTTTGATAGTAAGTCTTGGCTCGCAAGTTTTACTGAAATACGCTACATCTCTGACTTTTAATTCAAAAAAGTATTGTTTAAAATTAAGAATTTAGGTAAACTATAGCATCATCATCTACGACATAAAAATCTTTGTCAGCACTTTTCGGAGGAATGAATGGATAAACAGCTTAGCGCGCTCTATAGACTTGGTGGGCTCACCGGTATCTTAAGCGGCTTCCTTATGTTAGCGTCAAGTATTTGGTTTATATTTAGTTTATCGTCTGTTGGTTTATTTCCATCGGCGGCACAGTTCGGAAAAATCGGAATTTTTCATGGTATCGGGGTTGTTACCCTTATTTTGCTCGTGCCGACTCTATTAGCGAGTTATGGTTTACTCTCTTCAGAAGCACATACCCGAAGTGCTTTAGGTGCAAGTATCGCCGTCCTATGGCTTGTCATAGAATTGGTGGCACACTGCTCACAAACCGCTCCGATCAATGAGTTATCGAAATTGGCAGGTGAGACTGCCCCGACTGAGATAGGCAAATCCCTTTATATACTCTGGGCGGAGTGGGGCGAATCCCTGTTTATGATCGGTGCGTTCCTGTGCGCGTTGCTGGCACTCTGTTATGGTTCAGCACTCCATACGTGGGGAAATCCCGTCGCCAGCTATCTGTTGTTTATTTCGATCATAGCCTTTCCCGTAGGTATTTTCCTAAAGTCCAGCGGACACCTACACTATGGAATAGAATTGCACGTACTTATCCGAGGGATAGCGTTTCTGTTCCTTGGGGGTGTGCTTATACAAGCCCCCCACGATGAAGATGTATAGCGAATCATAAACGGCTTTTAGTGCAAGTAAGGCTATGCCTCGTCTTCATTGAGCAATCTTTCCAGTTCTGCCAAGATATCTTCTTCGTCGCTTTCGGACTCGGCAGGTTCAGTATCAAGTGTCTCCAAATCGGACCGAAATTCTATAAGGTTGCTGAGATAACGTTCACGTGTTATATTTTCTGCTTCTCCATGTTCTTCACGTAGACATTCACCACAGAACTCTCCAATCTGTTGAATGCCTGCGTCAATATGCCGTAATGCTGCCTCGTTATCGTCTGCTTGTAGACTCAGTTCTGCGTTGGCGATGCTGTGCATCATGAGCATATAACCTTTATACTGATAACTCCGCCAAGCGGTTTCAGAGGGTGCGCATTCGCGTGCCAAATTTGTTACATCGATATTGGCAGCCGTATCCCGTTGGACATCTTGCCATCGTTTAATACCTGCGAATAGAAGGTAGCGGGTATACCGATGAAAAGATTCCTCAAAGAGGATTTCCCATTCGTCTGACGCCAACTCGAACCCTTCCCGTGTTCCGTGTTGTTCCTCATACGTCCGTAATTTTTCAAAGAAGTAATCGTAATAGGAATCCACACCGTGTGGGCGCATGCCATCGGGACGGCCAGTTGCATAGATGCGCGAGATCGTGAAAGCGTTGGGCTGTACGACGATAACCTCCCTACCGTCCTCAATTTGCAGGACGCTCACCGGGCGATCTGCGTCAAGATTTAGCATCTCAAGAATCCGATCAAAGGTTTGAACCCACCGGGTGTTTCTGTGTATAGAATCGTTCGCCATTTTTTTATCCTTTTTTTCAAGTTACCAGTAACCAGTGGCCAGTAACCAGTTAA
The DNA here is from genome assembly GCA_009843785.1 of Candidatus Poribacteria bacterium. Taxonomy (GTDB): domain Bacteria; phylum Poribacteria; class WGA-4E; order WGA-4E; family WGA-3G; genus WGA-3G. The sequence goes on from VYCT01000168.1 coordinate 9,359, forward strand.
AGAGGCAAGCGTAACAGCGAACCTTCTTTCTTAACTGGTAACTGATAACTGGTAACTGGTAACTATTAGAGCATCTGAAAATAATCTTGGAGCGGTGTGACAGTAATATCACCACGCTGTAGCGCATCAATCGCGTTGACAGCTGCGGCTGCGCCGGGTATCGTTGAGAAAATTGGAATATCGTGCGCTATCGCCATTTCACGAATTAAGAGTTCATTCGGTCGATGTAAGTCGCCAGTCGGGGTATTGATAATCAAATCAACCGCGTGATTCTTGATATAATCGTGAATTGTCGGTCTGCCTTTACCGATGCTAAAGACGAGTTCTGGCTCCATTCCGTTACGGAGCAATACCTTCGCAGTTCCGTGTGTAGCGATAAGTTCAAAACCCATATCCGTGAGCTTCTTAGCGATGAAGATGATCGCGCGCTTGTCCTTATTTTTAACACTGATGAAAACCTTGCCACTCAACGGTAAAGTGTAGCCACACGCCTTCTGTGCCTTCGCAAAAGCGCGAGAGACATCCGTATCAATTCCCATGACCTCGCCCGTTGATTTCATTTCGGGACCCAAGCGCGTATTTGAACCCGGAAACCGGTTGAACGGAAACACCGGCACCTTAACACTGAAATAGACAGGTTCTATCTCACGCGTAAATCCGAGCTCCTCAAGCGTCTTACCCGCCATCACGCGTGCAGCGAGTTTTGCCAGCGGCACACCGATCGCTTTACTGACAAACGGGACGGTTCGGGATGCGCGTGGATTCACCTCCAGCACATAGATTTCATCGTTCTTTATCGCATATTGGACATTCATCAAACCGCGGACGCGCAGGGCTTTCGCCAAGTCATAAGTGAAAGTTTTGAGTTGTTCAATCTGTTCATCTACGAGGGTATAAGGCGGCAAGACACAGTCGCTGTCTCCAGAATGGATACCGGCTTCCTCAATGTGTTCCATAATACCACCGATCACTGTGAGGTTTCCATCGGAGATCGCATCCACATCAACTTCGATTGCTTCTTCAAGATATTTATCAATAAGTACAGGATGTTCCGGCGAGGCTTCGACAGCGGAGTTCATGTATTCGTGCAAAAGTTCTTCATCGTAAACGATCTGCATGGCACGCCCTCCCAAAACATACGAGGGTCGCACGATAACTGGATAGCCGAGTGCGGCAGCAATCGGCGCAGCTTCCTCACTGGATGTTGCGGTACCGTTAGGCGATTGCATTAAGCCGATATCGTCCAATACGGCTTTAAAGAGTTGTCGGTCTTCCGAACGTGCTATATCTTCAGGACTGGTGCCGATAATCGGCACGCCTGCGTCTCTGAGCGCAATCGCAAGATTTAAAGGTGTCTGCCCGCCAAATTGAACAATGACCCCGATGGGCTTCTCTTTATGGTAGATATTCAGAACATCTTCACGCGTCAACGGTTCAAAATAGAGCCGATCAGAGGTGTCGTAATCCGTGCTAACGGTTTCCGGGTTGCTATTCACCATGATGGTTTCATAACCATCAGTTTTGAGTGCAAGCGCCGCATGGACACAGCAGTAATCAAATTCAATGCCCTGCCCGATACGGTTCGGCCCGCCGCCGAGAATCATGATTTTTCGCTTGTCCGAGGGACGCACCTCATCTTCGCTGGAACACGTAGAGTAATAGTATGGGGTTTCTGCCTCAAACTCTGCGGCACAGGTGTCAACGGTTTTGAAAGTTGCTTCAATCCCGAGTGCTTTTCGACATTCGCGGATGGCTTCTTCGGATACCTCGTAGATGTCGCCTAACTGGCGGTCAGAAAATCCGTATTGTTTTGCCTTTTTCAAGTTATCAGTTACCAGTTTATAGTTCCCGTAGGGCTCGGGTTGCCCAACCCGTGCGGACGAGGAGACCTCGCCCCTACGGTTACTGGTTACCTCTTTTATCTGTTGGCGCGCATCGGGTGCCGATAAAGTCCTTTCAAAGTCAACAATCTCCTTCAAATTGTAGAGGAAAAACGGGTCAATATGCGTGTAGGCATGAATTTCCTCAATGCTCATCCCGTGTGCAAGGGCGACTTTGATGTAAAATATGCGTTTGACATTAGGAACGCTCAATTTGCTGGAGAGTTCAGACAACGGGAGTTCATCAAGGGGGTGGTTATCTAACCCAAACCATCCAGTTTCCAGTGATCTCAGTCCTTTCTGTAATGCCTCTTTAAAGGTTCTACCGATAGCCATAGCCTCGCCGACGGATTTCATTTGTGTTGTAAGCGTCTCATCAGTGCCTTGGAACTTTTCAAACGCCCAGCGCGGGATTTTGACGACGACGTAATCAATTGTCGGTTCAAAGCAGGCGGGGGTTTCAGCGGTGATGTCGTTCGGAATTTCATCTAAATTGTAACCGACAGCAAGTTTCGCTGCGATTTTGGCGATAGGAAACCCTGTGGCTTTTGAGGCAAGCGCAGAACTACGCGAGACACGCGGATTCATTTCAATAACGACCTGTTTACCCGTCTTCGGATCCACAGCAAATTGGATGTTGGAGCCGCCCGTATCAACTCCAATCTCGCGGATAATCTTAATCGCCGAATCCCGCATCAACTGATATTCTTTATCCGTTAAGGTTTGGATAGGTGCAACGGTAATGCTATCGCCGGTATGGACGCCCATGGCATCGACATTTTCAATAGAACAGATGATGACGACGTTGTCCGCCCCGTCACGCATCACCTCAAGTTCAAATTCCTTCCATCCGATGACAGACTCCTCAATGAGCAACTCACTGATTGGACTGAGGGCGAGACCTGCCGTGACCATTTTTTCGTATTCTTCGATATTGTAAGCGATACCGCCACCAGTGCCGCCGAGCGTAAATGCTGGACGGATGATTGCTGGAAAACCGATCTCTTGGACAAGCGCGAGCGCCTCTTGCACAGTGTGTGCGATGCCGCTCCGAGGCACCTCCAACCCGATTTTTACCATCGCGTCTTTGAAGAGCGCGCGATCCTCAGCCTTTTGGATGGCAGGCAATTTCGCACCGATGAGCTCAACACTGTACTTATCTAATACACCGGATTCCGCAAGTTCGACAGACACGTTCAAAGCCGTTTGGCCACCGAGTGTCGGTAGCAAAGCATCTGGACGCTCCTTGTCGATGACAAGTTCCACCGTATCCGCCGTGATCGGTTCAATGTACGTTTGGTCAGCGAAATCCGGATCGGTCATGATCGTGGCGGGGTTACTGTTGACGAGGGTAATCTCATACCCTTCCTCCTTGAGTGCCTTACACGCCTGCGTTCCGGAGTAATCGAACTCGCACGCCTGTCCGATGATAATTGCACCGGACCCTATAATTAAGATTTTTTTGATATCTGTTCGCTTTGGCATAGTTTTAAATATTAGGTTTTCGCTCCGATTTTTCCGTTGTCAAAATCGGGTTCTCTCTTAGTATCATACAAAAACGTAAGCCTCGTAATGAAGCAGATCGCTTATGGGCGAGTACACCGCAAAATGGAGAGGCGAATCTATAGAGAGAAACATCAAATTACCTGTAGGGGTTAGGTTACCTAACCCCTACTTTCTCCGCAAGGTATTATCAGATTTCATCATCTCTGTAAAACGTGAAAAGAGATAACTGGCATCATGCGGACCGGGAGATGCCTCCGGGTGATATTGGACAGAAAAAACAGGATACTCCCGATGCTGTATCCCTTCAAGTGTGTCATCATTTAGATTGATATGCGTAATGTCAACGCTGTTCGGCAGTGAGTCAATATCAACGCAGAATCCGTGATTTTGCGAGGTAATCTCAACCTTGTCGGTTTCAAAATGCTTGACAGGTTGATTCGCGCCTCGATGTCCAAACTTCAGTTTGAACGTTTTTCCACCGAGGGCAAGCCCCAGCAGTTGATGCCCCAAACAGATCCCGAAAAGCGGTTTTTTGCCTATCAAATCTTGAATCGTTTCGATTGCATAACCGACTGGCATCGGATCGCCTGGACCGTTTGACAGAAAAACACCATCCGGCTCCGCCGCGAGAATCTCCTCAGCAGATGTCTGCGCCGGCACAACTTGCACCTCGCATCCGTGTTCGGTGAGTTGACGCAAAATATTGTATTTAATACCGAAATCAAGGGCGATAACTTTGTAATGGTTATCAGTGATCGGTTCGGATTTTTCTTGCGAAAAATCCTTTCGGTTTTCAGTTAAAGAGGACTCTGATTCAATAGCATCCTCTCTTAACCGACAACCGACAACCGACAACCGAGAACTATTCCCCCATGCATACGGATTCGGACATGTCACGCGTTGCACCAAGTCCCAACCGACTAATCCGCGCCACGCTTTGGCTTTCGCAACAAGACTTTCAGGATTCAGGTCCTCCGTAGAGAGGCAACCATTCATGACACCGTGAACCCGGAGACGGCGCGTCAGTGCGCGGGTATCAATCCCTTGGATGCCGATGATATTATGCTCGGCGAGGTAGGCATCTAAACTCCATTTTGAACGCCAATTGCTATGGTACGCACTATATTCACGAACGACAAACCCTTCTACCTGTGGACCGCTGGATTCAACGTCTGCTTCGTTGCAGCCGTAGTTCCCTATTAAAGGATATGTCATCGTGACGATCTGTCCTTTGTAGGACGGATCGGTCAAAACTTCTTGGTAGCCCGTCATACTGGTATTGAAGACAACCTCACCGACAGTTTCGCCTGTCGCCCCGAACTGTTCGCCCTCAAAAACCGTGCCATCGGCTAACGCCAAAATTACGCTTTTAATCATGAACCAGTTTCCAGTTCCCAGTTTCCAGTTCCCAGAAAAAGAAGTGTTAGGTGAACTCAACGTCTCTTAACTGGCTACCAGCTACTGGCTACTGGCTACTCCTTTTTGAAGTGTGATCGTTTGCCAACCTTTAAGTTCCCATCCTGCGAAAGGTGTATTTTGACTTTTTGAACGAGATTTTGTTACGTCGACCAGATGAACCGATTCAACATCAATGACAGTAACATCCGCGACAGCACCGACAGAGAGCGTCCCGCGGTCAATACCGAGTATATCCGCCGGAACAGCCGTCATCTTTGCAATCGCCTCGCCCAATGTGAGGTACCCCGGCTGAACGAGATATGTCAACACAAGTGGTAGACACGTCTCTAAACCGATAATGCCGTTAGGCGCGTCAAGCATGCCTTGTGCCTTTTCTGACGGCGCGTGTGGCGCATGATCGGTAGCGATTGCGTCGATTGTTCCATCGCACAAACCTTCAATGACCGCATCAATATCGGTCTGTGTGCGGAGCGGTGGATGCATCTTGGCATCCGTGCCCTGTTTTTCGACCGCTGTATCGGTGAGGATCCAGTGGTGTGGACACGCCTCGGCAGTCACACGAACGCCCCGTTTTTTCGCTTGACGTATCAACGCGACGGCACCCGCAGTGCTAACATGAAGTACATGGAGATGGCCGCCTGTCATCTCCGCTAACATGATGTCGCGTGCGACGATGATGTCCTCCGCAGCGTTCGGACTACCGATAAGTCCCAGTTTTCGGGAGGTCTCTCCGAAATTCATGACAGCACCGGCGTTGAGGTTATGCTCTTCGCAGTGAACCATGATCGGAAAACCGAGTTCCGCACTCAAGGCGAGGGCATCGCGCATAAGTGAGGCGTTCATGACGGTAACACCGTCATCACTAAAACCGATTGCGCCAGCGGAACGCATCCCGCGCATATCGGTCAGTTCTTCACCGGCAAGATCTTTGGTAATACTACCAAACGGGAAGACATTCGTCTTTGCAGTCTTATCCGCGATGTCGTAAATCTGTTCAATCTTCTCAGGCGTATCTATCACAGGTGATGTGTTTGCCATACAGGCAACAGATGTAAATCCGCCCGCCGCTGCTGCCGCCGTGCCAGTAGCGATTGTCTCTTTATGCTCAAACCCAGGTTCTCGGAGATGGACATGCATATCGATTAAGCCCGGTGCGACAATCTGTCCCGTCGCATCGTAAAAGAAGTTTCCAGTTTCCGTAGGGGTTGGGTTGCCCGCCCCGTGCGGACGAGGCAACCGCGCCCCTACGGTGACTGGTGACTGGTAACGGATACTGGTGATCTTGCCATCGGTGATAAACAGGTTCCCGACTTCATCAATATTATTAGCGGGATCGATAATATGTCCGTTAATGATACACGCGTCGCTCATTCACTCTCCTTTTCATAAATGATGGCTGCGTCTATGCCCGGTTCTTCTTCAGCAAGCTGTACCCGAACAAATTCTCTGCGTGAGGTGGGTACATTTTTGCCAACGTAATCGGCAGCAATTGGCAGTTCGCGATGGCCTCTGTCGATCAGGGTCGCCAATTGGATTGCGGCAGGTCTACCGAAATCCATGAGGGCGTCCATTGCTGCGCGAACCGTACGTCCTGTATAGAGGACCTCATCTACCAAAATAACCCATTTGCCGGTAACATCAAACGGAAGTTCAGTATTGCTGACCTGAATCTGCGTCTCGTGGAGATTAAGATCATCTCGATAGAGGGTGACATCAATGGCACCGACATCGACTTCAATATTTTCGATGCGTTCAAGATTTTCGGCGATGCGATGGGCGATGAAATCCCCACGACTTTTAACGCCAACAAATACGAGATCTTCAATATGTTTATGGTTCCGCTCTAAAATTTCATGAGCGATTCTGAGTAAGGCGCGACGAATTTCTTCGGTGTTCATCACTTGTGCTTTTTCACGCATTTCCATTTTTTTTTGTCCTATAAGATCTCTTAATAACAAAAAATCCTCTCCCGTCTAATGTGACGAGAAAGACATCAACACACCAATTCCGAT
>VYCT01000109.1 GCA_009843785.1 Candidatus Poribacteria bacterium
TACCCTCAAAAAAAAATGGGGGTAAGTGACGATAATTTATTTCCTTGACAAAATTTTTAAAAAAAAGTAAGATAGACAACATTAATCGGTGACAACACCTAAATTGTTTGCGATATTGCAACGGATAGGTGCTGACATCGTTTTACATTATAGGTGTACTTGAGTTCAGGACATGCTATACAATGTCCATGTTTCACACGAAAACATATAGGAGACTATTTTTATGAGACTAGCTATGATTGTTGCAGGCGTGCTATGCGCCGCAATGCTCACATTCTTGGCACCCACAGCCGATGCTGTGAATAAAGTAGATGTTTTCATCTACACAGACACGACGCAGTGGATTGACCAAGCATCAGCGAAGAAAGAAGCCGAAATCCTTGCAGAAGAGATCATAGGGAAGAACGGCATCGGTGAAGTTATCCTTCACGGTCCGGCGAAAGAAGTCGAAGCTTGGACGAAAGAGCATGCCGTTGATAACGGACATCACATCATCGTCATGTTCGGTGATATTCCCGTTGAAATTTATGATGTCGGTAAAGACAAGAAGAAAGAGACGCTCGCTGAGGAATTCCTCGATGCTGGCAATACCTTCTCAAACAGTGCCGACTATTTTTTCTGGGGTGTCGCGGGCCGGAATGAAGCCAATGGCCTCCAAAACATGATGGACATTGACGACATCGTTCAATGGGATGACAATACTGCGATGAAAGTGACGGCGGAAGGAAAAGACCTCACGCCGACGTTGAAAGACTACGCAACTGATCGTCCGTTCCACCTTGATCAACTTGATGGCGATTGGGTCCTGGAAGTTGCATTCGCGACAGAAACCGGAAAAGGCAAAGGTGCCGCCCGGTGTGATCCCTGTATCGTCCATAATACAAAGACGAATGGACGGCTCATCCAGGTCTACCAAACCGCTGGTCAGGCAGACCCGAAAGGTTTAGTCATTTCCGAAATTATTCTCAACTACTATGTAGAAGCAGTTGACGCGCTTGACGTCGACCCGCAAGATAAACTCCCTGCCGTATGGGGGGATATTAAAACCAGGAGGTAACGCTTAATGCGTACAATTTTTCTTTCACTAACGCTTATCGCGTTGATGGCACTCCCTTTAGCACCCGTCCTTGCTGCCGGTGAAGTCGCAATCTACACCGGAACCACACAATGGATTGACAAAGGGGCTGCCGATGAACAGGCACAGATCTGTGTCGATATGCTCGATGATGCCGGGATCTCTAACTTCTGGCTCGACAGCGATGGCGATATGGAGGCCTTAGCCGATTGGATGGAAGATGTCACCGGCGACCAAGGCTTGGATATCTGTGTCCTTTACGGTGATTTGCCACCGACCCTCTATCCGGATGGTAACGCGCAACCGGACGGTTCTATTGGTGAGACTTTCATTGAAACCACCGATGGCGATGCATTTATCAACCACGCCGATTACATGTTCTGGGGCTTAGCCGGCAGAAACGAGGTCGGCGGTTTACAGAATATGATGGATATTGAGGGTATCACCATGTGGGACGATAATACCCCATGTAACGTTACCGATGAAGGGAAATCCATCTCGCCGAGTTTACCCGACATCCAGTCCGATCGTCCGTTCCACGTTGATGAACTCGATGGCGATTGGGAAGTCGAAGTCTCCCTTGCACAAAACGATGCCGGCACCCGTGCCGATCCCATTATCGTCCGCGATGGAAACCTCGGTAGACTCATCCCTGTGATACAGACCGCAGGTGGCACCGAGCCAAAAGGTGCTGTCGCTGCTGAAATTATCATCTATCTCATGTCAACAACACCGGTTGAACCCGCTGGCAAGATCTCCACTACATGGGGTGCCTTGAAAGCTGGCCGGTAGATCTAATCTGTAGTTTCAGCATTCCCTTTGTAGGTGTCCTTTAAAACACGTCTACAAAGGGAATGTTCAATTACCCCCAAACCTCTCAGCGAAAAAAATAGAGATGAAATTTAGCAAACTCAACTCCCTGTTTACATTATTCACCCTCTCGTTATTGCTATTTGCCTGCCACGATCCTATAGAATCTCCGCTTGTTGGGAACCTGCCCCTTGAAACGATCACAACCCCCAAAGATAATGCAGTCATGGTCTATGTCCCGGCTGGCGAGTTTCTCATGGGGACCACTGATGAAGATATGGAGGACTTCAAAGAACTCTTCCCGCTCCGTGATCCTGTCCGCTACGATAATGAACGACCGCAGCGGAGTGTTTTCGTCGATGCCTTTTATATTGATAAATTTGAAGTGACAAACCGGCAATACAAGCAATTTCTCGCTGAGACCGGTTATGAACCGAAACACTATTTAGATTACGAACCGCATAACGCCCCGAACTTCCCCGCAGCTGTCTTAAAGTGGGAGGATGCTGCCGCTTATGCAAATTGGGCCGGCAAAAGATTACCCACCGAGGCAGAATGGGAGAAAGCCGCACGCGGCACAGATGGACGGCACTGGCCCTGGGGCAACGAATGGGACGATACAAAACTCAGCGGAAATGACGGTACAGGACTGAGAGATGGGTATAAAGAAACCGCACCTGTCGGACAGTTTCCACAAGGCGCAAGTCCTTACGGCGCACACGATATGGCAGGCAATCTCTGGGAATGGGTATCAGATTGGTATGCCCCGAACTACTACCGTAACGCACCGACAAACATCAACCCCACGGGTCCTGAGACCGGTGATGGACACGTTCTAAAAGGTGGCGGTTGGGCTGAGAATCACGACTTCACGCGCTGCGCGAGCCGTCTCGGTGGCAATCCCGGTTCACTCATTCGCGGTTTCCGATGCGCAATGGATGCACCGCCTGCGGAATAGCAGCATTTCACCTCACCACACCCCCATTTGTAGTACTTCTTTCCCAAAAAATCAAATGAAGATTAAGAAAAACCAACAGCCAATTATTTGACATCTATCTGTATCTTATGCTATACTTCATTCGGAAATAATCGCTGTTCACGCATCCGTGAATCCTTGACAAGCATTCCATAAATTAGGTATAATAGATAGGCGGAAGCAACACTTTGAAACAGATTATCACGCACGCAAACCCAGACCTCGATGCAATCGTTAGCGCGTGGCTCGCCCAAGACTTTCTCTTCCAAGAGCACGAGTCCGAGGTTTTGTTTGTAAGTCGCAAAGTTCCCGAAAAACTGATGCTGCATGCCGACTGTTTGGTGGACGTTGGCAACACATACTGCCCCGAAAACTACCGGTTTGATCACAAACCGCCCGCGTTTCAGGATAGAAACAGCACGTGCGCAACGCGCCTGATCTGGGAATATCTGTTAGACATCGGTGTTGCTGTCGCGCATCTTGAACCTCTGGTAGAGATAACATATCAAGGGGATACACACCGCAATTCGGAAGCACTTAAACAGAGTCGAATCGACGGACCGCATGCAGAATTAACGAAATTAAAAACCGAATACACAGACACGACAGAGGTCTATCAACGGATGGTTCTCTATCTAAGGAGTTATACAAAAAACCTATGAAGCAACTTACAGGTCTATTCTTTGCCCTATTTGCCGTAGTGGTGATGCAGACACAATTCGTGGGTGCCGACGAATGGTCCCAATGGCGCGGCGAAAATCGCGAAGGTGTTTGGAACGAAACCGGCATCATTGAAAAATTCAAGGGACCAGAAATCCCGATCCGTTGGCGTGTCCCTATTGGAAGTGGCTATAGCGGTCCCAGCGTCGCTGACGGACGTGTCTATATCACTGATCGTCTCGATAAACCGAAACAGGTCGAACGCGTTCACTGCTTCGATTGGGAAACCGGGGACCAAATTTGGTCTTACACCTACGATGCCGTATACAAAATCGACTATACAGCGGGACCTCGTGCGAATGTCACTGTCCATGATGGACTTGCTTACGCTTTAGGCGCGATGGGACACCTTCACTGTTTTGATGCTGTTACCGGTGAGGTCGTATGGAAAAGAGATCTCAATGCCGAGTATAACATTAATATGCCGATCTGGGGGATCGCGTGTGCACCTATTGTTGAAGGCGAAAACCTTATCGTTCAAATCGGTGGTAAACCTGATGCTTGTATCGTTGCATTTGACCGAAAAACCGGTACGGAAAAATGGAAAGCGTTGGACGATAACGCCTCTTATTCCGCGCCTATTGTTATCACACAGGCAGGCGAACGCGTTTTAATCTGCTGGACGGGGGCTAACATCGCCGCACTTGATCCGCAAACGGGAGCCGTACACTGGCGCTATTCGTTCCCACCGGAAAGCTTTGAAATCGCGATTGCTACCCCTATTGTCAATCAGAATGAATTGTTCGTTACCGAGTTCCGACAAGGTTCTCTGCTCCTGAAATTATCACCGGATGAATTAAAAGCAGAACGTATTTGGCATCGCAAAGGCAAAAACGAACAGAACACCGATGCACTTCAGACGACAATGGCGACACCTGTCCGCTTGGGAGATTACATTTACGGCGTGGACAGTTATGGTGAACTCCGCTGTCTCGATGCCCGGAACGGCGATCGAATTTGGGAGGATCTCTCCGCTGTCCGGAAAGCGCGCTGGAGCAACATCCATTTCGTCACGCACCCTGTTGCAGGAGATAACAGGGTCTGGATGTTCAATGAACACGGCGAACTCCTCATCACGGACCTCTCTCCTGAAGGGCTTAATATTATCAGTCGTGCCAAATTAATCGAACCCACGCGTGACCAATTGAACCGCAGAGGCGGCGTTACATGGTCACACCCAGCATTTGCCTATAAACACGTCTTTGCGAGAAATGACGAAGAACTCGTTTGTGCAAATTTAGCAAAGAACGAAAAATAAAAGAAACCCACGGAGGCTAAAATATTGGAAACGATCCGGATGCCGGAAGTAGATTTACGTCCCGGCGAACAACTCCACGGCTTTGAGGTCAAAGCCGTCACACCTATTGACGAATTACGTGCAGTGACAATCGAATTGGCGCACCAACATAGCGGTGCACGTCTGCTACATGTCTATACAGAGGATACCGAAAATCTCTTCTCCATTAATTTTCCAACCCCGCCATCAGATGATACCGGCGTACCGCATATCCTTGAGCACGCAGTTTTAGCAGGTTCACATAAATTTCCGGTGAAAGAGCCATTCTTTGAGATGATCAAAATGAGCATGGCGACGTTTATCAACGCCATGACAAGTGCCGATTTTACCTGCTACCCCGTCTCAAGCAACGTCAAAAAAGACCTCTTCAACTTGGCGGAGGTCTATTTTGACGCGGTCTTCCATCCACTACTGACGGAAAATACCTTCAGACGCGAGGGGCACCATCTCGCACCCGTTGATCCAGATAATCCCACCGGCGATTTAAAGATAACAGGCATCGTCTATAACGAGATGAAAGGCGCGTTCTCAGATCCAGAGGCTCGGTTGTACCGCTCCATGTCGTGCCGCCTCCTCCCTGATACACTTTACGCCTGCGAATCCGGCGGCGATCCCGTTGCTATACCGGACTTAACTTACGCGCAGCTCAAAGGGTTTCACGAAACTTACTACCATCCGAGCAACGGCTATTTCATTCTCTACGGTGATATTCCAACGCGCGATTATCTCGCTTTCCTCGCTGATCGGTTGGATAAAATCCCAAAAAACGCGAAGAGTGCTGCGCTACGTCCATTGCGACCGGAGGTCACACACCAACCGAAGTGGGATGCGCCCCGGCTTGTAACGGATACCTATCCTGTGGGTGCAGATGAACCGCTCACGGAAAAGACATATCTCATGCTCAGTTGGCTTATCGGAGACGCGACCCACCCAGAAGAAGTCGTGTTGGGTCAAATTCTGAGCCTTGTTCTGATGGGGAATGAAGCTGCCCCGCTCCGTAAGGCGATTATTGATTCCAAACTCGGTACCGACATTGCCTTCTCCAGTGCGAGTTCCATTGGACCCGCAGCCACTTTTTACATTGCTCTCAAAGGAAGTGAAGCCGATCGCATTGAAGCGTTTACGCAACTGGTCACCGACACCCTAAGACAGGTTGCGGATTCAGAGGTTGAAAACGAAAGAGTGGAAGCAGCATTTCAACAATTGACCTATCACTATCAAGAAGTCGCTTCATCGTTCCCGCTTCGTATGCTCTATCGCGTCATCAACGGTTGGATCTATGAAAAAGATTCGGACACTTTCCTAAAGATGGGAAAAACTTTCACGGATGTGCGTCAGCAATGGCTGGAAAACCCATCAATTTTCAATGACTTCATCCGCGAAAGATTCCTCGAGAATCCACACCGTCTGACCAACATTCTATCCCCTGATCGGGATATGCAGGCGAAAATGGATGCTCAACTCGCTGAACGAATGAAGGAGACCCGCGCACAGTTGACTGATGAAGAAGTGCAGCGAATTGCCGCCGATGCCGCTGAACTGGAACGTCTCAACGGTGTACCCAATTCACCGGAAGCACTCGCAAAGCTGCCACAACTTCAAGTTAGCGATCTCCCAGGAAAACCGAAACATATTCCCACAACGGTTGAGAAGGTCGGCGAACAAGTGCTGCTCCGCAACGATGTCTTTGCCAACGGTATTAACTATCTTGTGCTGAACTTCAACTTACAAGGGTTAGCACAGCATCTCTGGCACTACATACCCAGATACGCCGATGCGATCAGCAAACTCGGTGCTGCTGACATGAGTTATGAAGAGATGGCACAACGGAAATCGTCCGTCACTGGCGGTATTGGATGTTCACCGTGGTTTTCTACACACGCGCTTGATCCCCGGCGTTCCATGCAGAGTTTGTCGTTTCACCTGAAAGCACTTGATGGGAAAATAGATGCCGCACTGGATGTGCTGCATGATCTACTTTTCGCTGTGAACCCGCGCGACACGGAACGTCTACGAGATGTACTGATTCAAGCCGTTGCAGAATATCAGACAGAGATGATTCATGACGGCTCAAGCACAGCGGTTCACCACGCTTCACGTGGACTCTCGTCGAACGCATATCTCGCTGAGATCATCTATGGATTGCCACAGCTCCGTGCCAGTGAAACGCTCCTCAACAGTTTTGACGAACTTAACACCGATCTTATGGGTCATATAGAAGGGGTTCGCGATTTCCTGCTAACACGTGGACGTGTCACCGCAAGTTTCACCGGTTCGGATACCGCTTTTGAAGTGACGCGAACTAAACTGAGTGAGTGGCTTGACGCGATGCGGGACGAGCCTGTCACTTCAGAATCAATTGCGTTTCAGGTGTTTGACACACCACCGAGAGAGGGGTTGGCGGGTCCCATTCAGATTGCGCACTGCGCGCACGTAATGCCGGCACCGCACTATTCGCATCCGGATTCAACGCTGCTGACGATCGGCGCGCATCTCATTCGACTCGATTACATACTCAGTGAAATCCGTTTTAAAGGGAATGCTTACGGCGCGAGGTTCAGTTATAGTCCTTATGATGCTGTGTTGTGTCAATCCTCGTATCGCGATCCACACGTCGCTCGCACAATCAACGTTTTCGAGCAGACAGTTGACTATGTTAAACAGATGGAATGGTCACAAGTAGACATAGACCGTGCGATTATCGCGACGGCAAAAGATGGCGAGAAACCGATCCGTCCGAGTCAAGCCGCAAGTGGTGCGCTCAGTCAACACCTCGTCGGACAGACGCGCGAGATGCGAGAGGAACGCTACGCACAGCTCCGGCGCGCAACCCCTGCTGAGGTAAAACGGGCACTCCTTCAACTCTTGGAGGAAAATAGTGATAAAGCCGCAGTCTGTGCCGTTTCCAGCCGCGAAAAACTGGAAGCCGCAAACGCCGAATTAGCACGCCCCTTGGTCATTGAGGACATTTTAAGTTAAACCTGTTTGGACACACCCTTCCGCGGTAGGGGGTTAAAACGCCCTACCCTTACAATAAAAATTGAAAGGAACTGAAGATGAAAAGCATCGCAATTTTGACAATCTGTATCTTTGCTTTAGTAGCGGTAACCACAATTGCCTCGCAACCAGAGGGTTTTGAGAAAAACTGGCATCACTGGCGCGGTCCCCACGCAACAGGGACCGCAATTGACGCAAACCCACCTACGACATGGAGTGAAACCGAGAACATCCGCTGGAAAGTGGCTATCCCCGGTACAGGACACGCCGCGCCGATCATCTGGGAAGATAAAATCTTCATCCAGACCGCAATCAAAGGCGAAGCACCCAAAGAAGAAGAACAGAAAGCAGATGGTGACAATCCATTCAGTGGATTTTTTCAAGAAAGGCGCCGAGGCGGTGGACCAGCAGAAATCTATAAGTTTGACCTTATCGCGCTCAACCGCAGCAATGGAGACATCCTCTGGCAGAAAACACTCAAAGAGATTTCCCCGCACGAAGGCACTCATCAAGATGCCACTTTCGCCTCTAATTCGCCGGTTACCGATGGAGAATATGTCTACGCCTATTTCGGTTCACGTGGACTCTACTGCGTCGATATGATGGGTAATGTGAAGTGGGAAAAACACATCGGAGAGATGTTCAAGAGAAATACATTCGGCGAAGGGAGTTCCCCTGCCCTCTACGGTGATACGCTCGTTATTGTGCAGGACCACGAGGGAGATTCCTTCATCACTGCTCTCGATAAGCGGACAGGTGATGTGCTCTGGAAAACCGACCGAGATGAACGGACAACTTGGTTCTCGCCTATTATTGTTGAGCATAATGGAAAAGCACAGGTGATTACCACAGGCACAAACCGCGTCCGTAGCTACGATTTGGAAACCGGAGAACTTGTATGGGACGGCGACGGTTTGACAGCTAACAGTATCCCTTCACCCGTGGCTGCTGGTGAGTACGTTTATCTCATGAGCGGTTTTCGAGGCAGCGACTTACAGGCGATTCACCTCGTAGAGGCGACCGGTGATATTACTGATTCTGCAGCAGCGATTGTCTGGCGACATAATCGCAACACACCTTATGTGCCATCACCGCTACTCTATAAGGATACAATCTATTTTTTGAAAAGTAACGACGGTATCCTCTCTGCCTTCAATATCACGGGTGTATCGCTCTATGGACCTGAACGGTTGCAAGGAGTCTCTAATGTTTACGCCTCGATTGTCGGTGCGGCGGATCGGATTTATATCGCTGGGCGAAACGGCACAACGAATGTTATCCAATACGGATCCCAATTCAAGGTTTTAGCGGAAAATAAATTAGATGACAGTTTCAACGCATCACCTGCGATTGTGGGTTCAGAGCTATATCTCCGTGGCACGCGTCATCTCTACTGCATAGCGGAGTAAGTAGTTGTCAGTCGTCAGTTGTCAGTTGTCAGTTACAAGAGAACTTTGTTGAACAAAAACCTCTTAACTGAAAACTGACAACCATTAACTGATAACTACTTACCTAATACGTCGCTCTTCCGCCGCTCACATCATAGCATTGTCCCGTCACAAAACTGGCTTCATCTGACGCTAAGAAATTCACGACAGCTGCAACCTCCTCCGGCTTCCCAACACGCCCTAACGGAATCTTGCCGATCATATAGTCAATTGTAGACTGCGCCATACCCTCCAAAATTGGTGTTTGAATCACCGCAGGCGAAACGGCGTTCACGCGGATGTTATAATCTGTGACCTCTTTCGCGAGTGCTTTCGTCAGACAGATAACGCCTGCCTTAGATACAGAATACGGGATGAGCGTCGGATTTCCTTCTTTGCCAGCGATGGAGGCGATGTTCACAATCCGACCGTAATCCTGCGCGATCATCGGCGCAATCACGGCTTTACAACACAGAAAAACACCTGTCAGGTTTACACCGATCACGGCATCCCAATCCGCATCTTCCAAATCCGTTAGTGGCAGCGTCCGTCCCGCAATTCCGGCGTTGTTGACGAGAATATCAACGCGACCGAAGGTTGAAATCACCTTTTCCACAGCAGCGTTGACCTCTGCGGATTGTGAAACATCCGCTTGAACAGGCAATCCTTTGCGTCCGATACTTTCAATTTCCTGTGCCGCCGCTTCAGCTGCCGTCATGTTTAAATCCATGATAGCCACATTCGCGCCTGCGTTCGCGAGTCTCAGAGCAATCGCTTTACCGATCCCTTGGCCCGCCCCTGTCACAATCGCGATTTTATCCGTTAAATTCAAGTAAAATCCCTCCTCTGTTCCAAAAAATCATCTAATTCAATTCCGAAAGCATCTGCGATGCGATTCACATAGTTGAAAAAACCGACGATCTCCACAATAGCAAAGAGTGCTTCGTCAGTGAGTCCATAACTGCGGAGATGGTCCAAGTCTGCCGGTGTGATAGTAGGTGCTGCTTTTGTCACCTTAACGGCAAATCCAAGGATCGCTTTCGTGGTATCGTCAATATCAGCCATCTGGAAATCTGTGAGTATCTGTGCAATTTGTGGGTCTGTGAATTGTGCCCGCAATTCATCGGCGTGTGCGATGATTCAGTAGTGGCATTCGTTGACTTTTGAGACAACAGTGGCAATCATTTCGCGCTGCATACGGCTTAAAGGGGAATCTTCATCGTGCATCACCACTTTATAGAGTTCCACGAAAGCACGCATGCTTTTCGGTCTCACGCTAAAAAGTTTGACGATATTGTAAAGTTCCCCCGCACGCGCGATTGCAGCATCGTATTCCGCTTTCACAATGCCAGTCGCATCGGCTTCATCTACAGTTTGGATCCATACCATCTTTATTCTCCGATCACTATGCCATATTCGCCAACAACAGCACCTTTATGTCCGCTCTGGTAGTGGAGATGACGTTCACCTACAATGGGTTGTGAACTTTGTGCTTCAACTGAACCGCGCACATTCCCCATCGCACCCTCATCTACATCGGCACAACAGAACGGTTTAATCCGCCGATGTATCTGCCTGCGGGTATCTCCTTTTTTGTTACGGACAATGATGTTTACGAGGGCATCACTCTCTCCGACGTTAAGGAAACGAAACCAATCTCTCGCACCGCTCGCAATCTCTGGGAAAAACAGACGAATTCCGACGTGTCCGCTTTCCTCTGATGCGCCGGGTAGGTCAACGATAGCGGTCCCGCTGTGCATGTGTCGTTCCGCGACGATGGGTTGATCAGACCGCACCAAAACGGAAGATTTGATTTTTATATCTTCCATTTTCGGCATCCAGCATTCAAAAGGATCTAATTCGCGCTGCATCGTATTTACAGGTTTGCCGGTTCCATCTTCATGGGCAATCAGTGTAACCTCACCTGTTTCTTTACCCACATTGACGATGATCGCCCAGTCACGCCACGCCGGTCCCGTTTCAGGAAAATAGAGCGTGCGCGGTGCATCCGAAATCACCTGACCATATTGCCCGACACACGTCTTCCCACCCTGATAGTGGAGATGCCGTTCACCGACAATCGGTTGTGTGCTTTGAACCTCAAGCGTGCCAGCAACATTCCCCATTATACCTTCATTGATGTCCCAACAACACTGAGGTCTGATTCTGTGATGGTGCTGTCTTATAATATCACCGCGTCTGTTACGGACGATGATGTTTACCAACGCATCCGCTTCGCCGACATTGAGGAAACGGAACCAGTCATGTGCGCCGGGAACCAATTCTGGGAAAAATAAGCGTAACCCCACCGTCTCGTACTCCTCCGCAGCACCAACGAAATCAAGGATGTTTGGATCCTTGTGCATGTGCCGTTCTGCGACAATCGGTTGATCGGCGGAAAATTGCATCGAGGAGTTCTGTTTTATCGCCTCGACGTTCGGGGTCCAGCATTCAAAGGGACTGATCTCTTTCTCATCTGACCAAGTCGGTTGCCCGTTGGCTGCATGTCGGGCTATTATATTCACGCGTGTATCTTCGGTCCCAACGTTAATAACTTGTACCCAATCTTCCCACTGGGGACCTACCTCTGGAAAATAAAGCGTTGTTGCATTTGGCATCTAATTCCTCCTATCTAAATTTATGAAAAATTGTTTCTATTGTGATGTGCGGGACATAGACCTCTATCGGTAGCAGCACTTGTAAACCTACGCCTATTGACAACTGATTATTGACAGAGACTAATGGCTGACGACTGACAACCGCTGCGCTGTTACTATTTTAACTTGCATTTATTTATATTTTCCACTACAATTTCGCTCAACCGCATTCAGATGCCTCCAACGCAGGAATGTAGAGACGCTAAAGAGGTTTTGGAGGTTACGACAGCAACCAATACTTCTGCAATTCTGACAACACCTTGAGGAGAAAATTTAATGGCAGCAAAAAAATTAACAGATGCACAAATCCAAGAAAACCTCGCGCAGGTTGACGGGTGGACGATTGAAAATGGTAAACTTCACAAAGAATTCCAATTTGATAACTTCATCTCGGCATTCGGTTTCATGACACAACTCGCTTTAGTCGCTGAATCGTTGAACCACCACCCCGAATGGTTTAACGTCTATAACCGTGTGACAATCGACTTAACGACCCACGACGCTGGCGGAATCAGCGAATTGGACTTTCAGTGGGCAAAGCAGGCGGATGCTATCAGCGGTTAAATGAGGGGCGTCCGTAGGACTGGAGGGATGCATGGATAAACTGAAAGTTTTAATTGGCAGTCGGCAAGCCCCCGAAATCGAGGAGATGCTATCAGATGTCCCAGCCGGTGTTGAGGTTCGCTTTCTGCCGCACGGTGAACCTTTACCGGATCACATCGCTGATGTTGAGATTCTATTCGGACATGTCGGCGAAGACGCGATACCGGAGGCGACCGAATTACGCTGGGTACACCAACCCCATGCAGGCGTTGAAGGGTTTATGTACCCTGCTTTCAAAGATAGTGATGTGATGCTAACCAATTGCCGAGGCTTGTACGGCACACAGATAGCAGAACACGCCTTCGCCCTACTGTTGTCTCTCACCCGCCAGATCCCTACACAATTAGAGTTTATGAAGACAAAGCATTGGGAGCGCATCCCCTGTATTGAACTTGCAGGCATGACGATGGGCATTCTTGGGCTTGGTGGTATCGGGAAGGCGATTGCTGCCCGGGCACGCGCCTTTGAATTTAAGGTTATCGCCGCTGATATAGAGCCGATTGATAAACCGGATACAGTCTCAGAACTCTTCGGTTTAGATGGGTTGATGGCGTTTCTTGCGAAGACACACATCCTCGTCGTGTGCTGCCCGAGCACCCCCGAAACGCATAAACTCCTGTCGCATGCACAATTCAATCAGATGCCAGACGATAGTTACGTGGTGAATATTAGTCGCGGTAAGGTTATTGATGAAACCGCACTATTAGCAGCACTTCAGAGCGGAAAGTTATCGGGGGCAGGATTAGATGTAACTTATACAGAACCGTGTCCGCCAGAGAGTCCGTTGTGGGAACAGCAGAACGTGATCCTAACTTCACACAGTGCAGGTGCCTCGCAGCACATTCGGAGACGCGCCATGCAACTCTTTATTGATAACCTACACCGCTATGTGACAGGTGAACCGTTAGTGAATCTCGTTGATAAGGAAAAAGGGTATTGAATTACAACCCAAAGATGGAGGAAAAATGAGTCAAAAAACGTATCGTGCAGCGGCAATCGGGCATACCGGTGCTGGCAACTTCGGACACGGACTGCATACACCCTATAAGGCGATAGAAAACGTCGAATGCGTCGCTGTTTCCGATCCGAACGAAGAAGGACGAGAAAAGGCAGCCGCAGAAGCCGGGGCATTACGCAGTTACGCCGATTATCGCGAGATGCTCGAAAAAGAGGACCTTGACATCGTGAGCGTCTGTCCGCGCTGGACAGTGGAGCATCTTGACATGATAACCGCCTGTCTCGAAGCGGATTGCCATGTTTATTCCGAGAAACCGATGACGAGTACGCTCGCTGACGGTGATAAAATCGTCGAGACGGCGAAAGCACGCGGATTAAAGGTCGCTGTGGCACATCAGGCAGTCTATCTCCCCGCAACGCACGCCATCCAACAGATGCTTAACGATGGGAAAATCGGGGCTATTCAAGCCATTTATGCCAGCGGTAAGCAGGATCATCGCGGTGGCGGTGAGGATATGATTGTCCTCGGCACCCACACGTTTAATATGATGCGCTTCTTCGTCGGTGATGTTGCATGGATGCAGTCGCACGTTACCACAGACGGCGAAGAGGTTGCGTCCGGCGGCGACCATGAACCGACGGAACCGGTTGGTCCCGTTGCTGGCGATTGTATTAATAGCTACTTCGCTTTTAAAAGTGGTGTCTCTGGTTTCTTTGAGTCCCGGAGGAATCAGGCTGGCTCCGGCAGATACGGCATGGAAATCGTTGGCAGCGAAGGCATTTTCTCGCTCCGTGGCGATGTCGCAAACAGACTCATGGTCTATCCTTATCCAGTGCTGGTACCTGCAAATCCAGACCAACAATGGGAAGCGATGGATTTAGATCAAACGCCTTTCTCCAGCGGCAACGAACTCGCGATTCGCGATTTAATTGATGCTGCCGAGAACGACAGGAAACCTATCTCCGCAGCTGAAGACGCTGTCGCTGCATTGGAAATGATCCTTGGCGCGTACGCATCCCAACTCACGGGACAACGCGTCCCCTTCCCGATTGCCAACCGTGAACACCCCTTAAGCAGGTAACCTCAAAACCGCTGCTTGTTTGGCGAGGTCCCCGTGCCTCGCCAAACTCTACACCACTACCATCTTCCGCACACCATTTTCATAGCGGACCTGATAATCGGTATCCGGTACATCCATGGCACGGACAGCAAGTTCACCAAACGTAATTAGCGGTTCGGAAAGCAGTAGCAACTCATCGAGCGATTCGGTGGGTGTCTTGTCTGTTGTGTCTAAGACAATCTTACGTCCACTGTGCGAAAAGAGGGATTTATCAATCTCTTCTTGAAAAAGACGTTTGAGTTCTGGAATGTCGGCTTTCCTAATAATCTGGTATTCGTGTGGGTCTGCCGCCATCCGTTCTTCAATCGCTGCATCACTTGCCGTCACATGGATCATCACGACATCCGGCAATCGCGCTTCAAAAACTTGAGTTTCATAGCCGCGCTGCGCATTGACGTGATACTTCGAGTAATACGGACTCTCAGGATCATCGCCATAAAATGACGAATAGACCAGTTCCTCAATGTGCCAACCCGCGATCATCGTGTTCGGATAGTTTTTGATAACCTCAACGTGATACTGGAGCTGCATCCGTTGCATCCGCTCCTTCACGTCGTCAGGGAAATTTACATACGCCGCTCTCGATTCCGCACTGAGCGTGGAATCCGGAATCGTAAAATGATCGTCCACATGAACCCGTAACTGCCGGTGTCGATAATAATCGGTCAATAGGTTAACCAACGTTGATTTTCCAGCATATTCGATACCCACAAAGATACATCTCATAAAAAAGGCCTCGCTATTGAATTGATGTAAATGAACAGTCCTCTACCACAATGTGTCCTTATATCTATCACGAAACAGGAAAAGTGTCAAGCGTCAAATCGCCTTGACATTCACACTACAAACAGGTATAATAGCTTTATCGTAAACAGATTGAACGTCAGGAGACGAACATGGAAAAAATTCAGACCGTCAAAATCCAAAATCCGGAGTACGGAGACACCTATACTGCCCACATCGAAAAAAATGGGGCTGGGTGGTTAGGACAGATACAAGAAGTCCCCGAGGTAAAATGCGAAGAAAGTACGCCAGACGCACTATTGAAAGTCCTCAAAAACAAACTTCACGAGGTCCTAATAGCTCGGGCAGATGCCTGGGATAAGCAAATTGAAGAAGATATAAAAGCGGGGCGACTTGAGCCACTTCGCAAGAAAGCCCTTGAGGATATTAAGGCGGGGAGGTACACCGATTTATAAAGCTACCTCTGAATTTTGGGAATGTTATAGCAATCTTCCGCCATCAGTTCAACAAGTTGCAGACAAGAATTTTGAACTGCTGAAACGAGATCCAAAACACCCATCTTTGAACCTTAAGAAAGTTGGTATTTACTGGGTAGCAAGAGTCGGTATTAACTATTGGACACTTGCATTTGAAGAGAAAGAAGGCTTATCTTGGTTTTGGATAGGCAAACACGACGAATACATGCGGCGTATCCGATTTGGTTTCTAATACCATTTCTAAAAGTTTATATTACATTAACCTGAAACCATCTCTACCC
>VYCT01000084.1 GCA_009843785.1 Candidatus Poribacteria bacterium
TTTCGCAAACTCGAAGAGGCTACTGAAAACCCCTAAATTGACACCTATGGTGAGGATGAAACTCCAATCCCACTTCTCCATACGATGATGGACGACTGTGGCTGTGGCTGATGGATAAATCGCTTGGTGCTTCAGCATCTCAAGCAGGGGATGATCTATGGCAGCACAGAACATGTGTACATGATCATCAATCGGTTCGGTATGTCCCTGCTCAGCACACGGACCGAACTGAACGTGCAACAGTGGCATCGGGGCGCGCGTACTTTGTAAAATGATGTCCTTCTTACCTGCTAACGACAGATAAGAGACACACCCAAAATGCTCTTGTAAAACTGGCTCAACTTCCCGCATTTGCTTAACATCTAAAGAAATGATTCCTAACTTTGTTGCGATTGACATCGGTGCGAGCGCGAAACGTTTTAGCATGCGTGCAACAGGGTTCGGACGTTCAGGGTCCGGATCCATAGAGATGGCATACCCGCGAGTAGAGAGTGGATAGAGTTTTGGAAAGGCATGCGTGCATATTGCGGCAGGGAGAGAGCGTCCGCGGTATTCGGGGTGGACTTTCAAATCGCAAAGATACCATACCGTTTTCGGCTTTTTATGGCGTGCAGGCGGTACACGGCGCAAAATCGCAGCGACTACCGCTACCACACGCTCGCCGTCAAGCACCACATAGTAATGGAGCTGACCCAGTCGCGTGAAGAACGCGAAATAGTCCTCACCGTGATCAATCTCAAATCGGTCTTCGCCCAACGGATAACTCGTTCCTTTTTCTAAGTCCGCGATTCGGACGTGGAAAATTTTCCACACCTCATTGCGTAATTCCTTAATATTCAAAGAACAGTCTATCGGCATTCGATCCCTCAATGCTGCTACGATGCGCGTGTATGGGGTCCGCGGACCTCGCGATAGATGCGACGTTTTCGTGCCTTGTAAAGTCCTTCATAAAGCGCATTGAAGACACAGGCACCGAGACGCAACCCCTGTTCAATGTAGTATCTATTTTCGACAGCCGCATCCCACGCAGGACGCAGGACATCAAAGAAGTCATCGGCATGTTTAATATCAAGGTCTTCGTGGAGATTATAGTGAATCAGTTTTTCTGCAGGGATCCAGCCATGATGCACAACCTGTTCTCCGAGCCATCCGGCGATATCTGAGAACATCCGCTCAATGATCCCCATGACACCAGCACCAATCAAGTATTCATCCATCACGCAAGCACCGACAAGCACGGTATTAAAGGCGCGAACTTCGGGCCACATTGCACGTTTCTCAATATCTTCTGGTTTAATACCAGCCAGCCGATCAAGAAAGGCAAGAAACGTTTTCTCGTGCATCAGTGAAGTATTGCCTTCACCATGTTCCTCCCAAACATTACGGATAACCTCTAAACGTAATTCCGATGTTGGAATCTTGGCAGCGAGTGCCGCCATCGGTCGGTTGAAGAATACGACAGCAAAGTAGAACTGGATTTGTGTTTCGACAAAATCATCGAAATCAAATGTTCCGTCGCGCAGGAATTGAAAGTATGGATTCATCCAGACATTCGTCTCTTTCAGGATGTTATCAATGCTTACGTTCATCGGCATCTATCTCCTTTTTCCGACATGAATGCTGGAATAAAACAGACTGCGTTCAGTTTCTTGGAATCGGACCCCTAACGCCGTATTGAACTCGAATGCATCGCCAAAGTCCGTTGAAAGATCGGTGTGATTATTGAGTTGACGATATAGAACTGTCGCGCCCGGCTTCATCTTGTTTTGAAGATGGCTAATCAGTGAGGTAATCTCAGTCAACGGCATCCAATCCATGATGTTAGATAGAGATATCAAATCAAAACGTTGCAGTTCCGGGACCTGATCCAGCGTACCTTCGACCATCTCAAAACGGTAATCGGTTGGCGGTGATAGAAGGTAGTAAGGCAGGCTCGCCGGGCGTTGGAGATAATACCCAAGAAATACATGGTGAAGAAAGTAATTATCGAACGCATTCAAGGCTGTCAACCCTTTTTCAAACAACGTCTGAAAGTAGCGCGGATAACTCCCCGCTTCAGCGTGTTGTGTCGCATCCGGCCCAAACATTGCATTCAGCAGCGCGTCGCTAAAGTAGAGATCGAACGCCACTGACCAATACTTGCTTGAGAAGAGGACCTCCGAGACCTCGACAAGCCGGTCTCTCTTTTCAAACAAAGCACGAATTTCCGCTTCGTTAGCAACCAGATCGAAGATAAATTCTCGTAAACCCCGGAACAGCGACTCAAAATTTCCATTTTGATTCAGTCCGCTTGGGTCGTTGGTCTCAATATTAAATCTCCGGTGTCGTGTTGCTGTATCAACATCGCGCAAGGCACGCATTTTTTGCCGAACCCGTTCTAACTGTGCCGGATTAAAATCGACCAGAGTGATATGCAAATCAGGAAACAGTGCTTGCAATGTTAGGGCAGTGCATCCGCCGGAAGCGATTAATAACACATTGCTTGCTTGTGTTAATCGAACTAACTCCGCCTCCACCATCGGATCTTCTCTGACGACTGCGAACTGTACATCATTATTCCGCACGTGCCTTGACTCCACAGATAACCCTTAAAATGTGGAAGATTATCCTTACCTCTTAATGTCGCCCCAAGTCGTTGTTAATCTACCAACGGGTGAAACATCAAGAGCCTTCTCAAGTCCATCCTCCATAATAGTAGTCAAATCGTCTTCACTGAGCGGCGCGTTGAAGATAGCGATTTCGTCAAGGACTCCACTGAAATCCCATCCCGCGCCACCTTTCCAGCGGGTTAACCAGATCGAACCACCATCGTGATCCTGACTGAAACTCGGTTTTCCTACATCTAAATCAGCGACGATCTCGCCATTGACATAGAGGGAAAGCGTTTTACCGTCGTGGGTTAAGGCGACAAAACTCCACTCCTCCATCTCCCATTCCCCGCCCCGGACTTGGCTGTTATCTATCCCACCGTTGAACAGAAAACTGCCATAGAAGTCGTTTGGACCGATAAGAATGTTTGGATTGTGCCAATCCCTTTCTATGAGTCGGACGTGGGGCCCCGAAGGGTTCCCCAGCGGTTTCACCCAGAGTAGATATGTAAACCCGTCAAGGAAGTCGTCCATAGTCTTGCTCGCTGGAATCACCACATGATTGCTTCCATCAAATTCGATGCCCATACCTTCTTTGCCTTCGACCCGTTTGGCATCAACGATTTTTCCATCATTACCGTTCGGCGAGGAATCTTTAACTGTCCCTCCCTTCCCTTGATCGAAGTGCCACATGCCCATCAGAGATTCTGGGTCAATTTCCGATATACTTTCCTGAACCCATATCCCTAAAATAAAGAGAACTGTGATAGCGATTAAAGTACTAATAACTCTCATCGTTTGTAACCTCCTGTTTCAAACCATGCATTCAGTTGGAAAATATTCACGTAATAAGTTGTTTTGGACTTGCTATTTCAGCACGCCTTGTTCTTTCAATCGTGAAATCAATTCTGCTTGTGTACCTTGACCTTTCGTTGAGTTGCACGCAGCACACAGCAGTTGTAGGTTTTCTATATGGTCAGTGCCACCTTTGCTTTGTGGTGTGATATGGTCTACCGTCAAGTTGCGATAATGGAACGGATATTGACACCCATTGCATTTGCCTTGCTGCCTACCAAATAACTCGGGTTTGTGCGTTTGGTATCTTGGTAAATGCCTCTGAATGGCTATCTCCTCGGCATTGTCCGTCCGTTCCGGTGCGTCTTTGCGAACAATCACATCTGCTAACGGATTGAATAAATTAGCGGTTTTGTTGACCTCATCCGACAATCGTAGCTTTGTGATGTCCTCAGCATCGGGTGATATGTCTATGCCAACCCATTTCCGATGTAAACGCTCTGCTGCGACACACGCCGTCGCACACCCACAGAACGGGTCTAATACCATGTCCTCTTTGTTTGATGACGCTTTGATGATGCGTTCTAAGAGGGCGAGGGGTTTCTGCGTCGGGTAGCCAGTGTCTTCTTTGCCCTTTACAGGTGGCGTATCAAGAACCAAGTCACCTGCGACAACACCCGGCATCGCAGATAAATACTTCTTCCACCGCGGTCTGCCTATTTTACCTTTCGGCCAGTGCAGCAGTCCGGCATCATCAAGAACTTCACATTTTGATAGTTGGTCGAGAGTTTCATAATTATCTGGCAACAGTGCCTGTGCAGAAGCGGGAAATTTGTTGCGAGCCGGTGGTGCCCATGCCCGACCGGGAGGCGGTTCAATGCCTTTCAATGGCATATAAGCTCTTTTGCTGCCTGCTTTTCCACCCGATAAATCAACTGTTCCGTATTTACCATGTTTGTCCTGTCCTCGAAAAGTCTTCTGTATATATTCAGCCTCATAGGGCGCATATTGTTGATTCCAAGTTGCGCCATTGGACTTGATATAGTACAGAATTCGGTCAGTGTTTACCGCGTAGCGTTTCGCCAACGATTTTGTCGATGTCCGCTTCCAAATTACCTCATTCCGAAAGTTATCACTTCCGAACAGCGCGTCCATCAAGGCTTTTAGATAATGGCTTGCAGTCGGATCACAGTGTAGATAGATGCTACCTGTCGGCTTCAAAATACGGTGCATCTCAAACAATCGGACTGCCATCGCTGTCAGGTATATCCTCATCGACTTGTCATAGACAACTTCAGACGCTTGGATTATCTGATAGAGTTCCTCGTGTTCATCAGCGATCACCCCGTGCCATTCGTATTTGATGTCCTCGTCTGTCCAGATGTCTTTGAATTCCGCGCCTTCTGCCGGTGAACCGATCGGTGCTTTCCACTGTTTGCCCGATTTAAATGGTGGATCTAAATAAATCAGGTCAACTGTCCCCGAATCCATACCCCGCATAATATCAAGGTTATCGGCAATAAAAAGCGTTCGGTTCTCAAAGTTCATCGTGTACTCCATTTCTGGATCAGATTTACCACTTTTTCGCTCGTTAAGATTATACCCTAAATCCATCTATGGGGCAATACTCTCCAGTTCGGCACCACATTTCGGACAGGTATCGCCCCACGCCAAACGTCTGCCCTCGCCACAAACCTCGCAGACCCCGAGCGGGTATTCATCGGGTTTCGCGCGGCTGCCTCCCTTTTTGTAGGTTACGATGATCCACATCGTTTTGCCGTCCTCTTCATAACCGTAAAACGGACCTTCCTTTTTGCCGTCGTAGGATTTACCCACATGTTTCGGATAAGCACCTTCGGATCTAAGGTTCCCATTTTCATGATAGGTTATGCAAGGCCCTTCGTATTTTCCATTGCGGAAGGAGGCTTCGCCCGCCTTGTTGCCGTTCTTGTGGTAAGTGATCCAAGGGCCGTCCTTCTCGCCATGAATGTAGGCACCTTCGCTCCGCTTATTTCCGTTCGCGTAATGGGTAACCCAATACCCGTGTTTCTTGCCATCAACCATTTCGCCAGTTGTTAAGGAACTCGCCATAATTTCACCCATAGAAGCGGACCTGAATGTCCGAATATTTTGGAATAAATCTATAATACTTCATCAAGGTAGGCTTCAATTTTCTCTAATGTTTTTTTTCCAATGCCTTTGAAACCTTTTAATTTCCCTTCATCAATTGCAGTTCGGAGCGAGACGAGGCTATCCACACCGACTTCTTCATAAAGCCGCTTAATCGTTTTGGCACCGAGTCCGGGAATAGGTACAAGTTCCACAACCGTTCGCGGTGTATCGCCGGCGAATTCTTCCAGTTTTGCGCTCGTGCCAGTGTCCAGAAATTCCTCAACGATTTTCGCCACGACTTCGCCAGCCGCTGGAATCTCCTCTATTAAGCGTCCTTGGGCGATGAGATCCGACATCGGTTCGGGAAACCGAGAGATATAATTCGCCAACCACGGATATCGGGACGCGTGGTCTTCTGGATAGTCGGCGATAATGAGGAAAGTATGAAGTTCCAAAAATTTCAGCGCGATTTCATCGTTCTGATGCCAGCGCGTCCGCCCTTTTGCATCAATGTAAGATCCGTCTTCTAAGTCTTTTTCATCGCTCATGATTCTTCCTCCAGTGTAATATCTGAATTGTGGCATCCCATAGCGCAACAGCGAGATATTCATCGTTCGGTGAGAATGCTAACGCTTGAATACCGGTCGGATAGGTCTCCCAAATGACCGATTCGCCTTCAGAGATGTCCCACACGCGAAGATTCCCCGCCTCATCCCCGGAAGCGAGATAATCTGAAGTCGGCGAAAAGGCGAGCGCACGCGTCCAATACGCTTCAAAACCACTTTTCGCAAGACGTTGCTTGCCTGTCCCAACTTCCCAGACCCGGATCCCGGATTGCGCGTTTTTCTGTGTGTCAACGGCTACCATTGTCGCATCAGGTGAAAATAACAGATTCCAGATTCCCAAAATCTCGCCAGTATTGAGAACTTGGATCGGAGCTGCATCGGTTGTGTTCCAAATCTCAATGACTGTCCGATGTCCCTCACCGTCTCGGTAGCTGCCTTCTGCTGTCGCGATCAATTGACCGTCATCCGAGAGGGTGAGACCGTTTCTAACAGGGAAATCTGTCAGCACGGTTTTCAACTTTTGGGCAGATCCGCCACTTTTCCTTTGCTGAGTGAGTTGCCATACCTCAACCGCGTTATCACCTTTTGATAACACCGCGAGCGTGCCATCCGTAGACAGACTCCCGCTTTCATACTGCCCATGCGTTAGTTGTGTTTCATCGCCACTGCCTACGGAGAGGACGGTAATGTTATCATCCGCTTTTCGGACTAATAGTTGATGCGTGCCGGTGGCATAGGAAAACCAACGCTTCGCATGGATGTTGTCGATCTCTCGTTTCTGTAGGCTCTGGATATCCCACTCTACGACAGCACCCCCCATCCCTTTCGTTAGCAACTTCGTGCTATGTTTGCTAAATGCCATCTGTCGCGCGACATCGGGGAGCAATTCGTCGAGGCGTGGCTGCTGCTTCTCACCCAGTTGAAAAGCGAACTCCAAAGTTGCACCTTGGACTGATAAACATAACACATTAAACAGGAGAAAAACAAGCAAATTTTTCATATTTCAGAACCTAAAAATGTTACACCAGTGTAACATTGAGGGTATAGACGGTATCGGCGTAACTATAGTGGCCGTAAGAGTTTATAGACATTTTTTCTAATTGTACAAAAGTAGAAAAAAAAAATAATCTGGTAAAAAGTGTAACATTCTATTAACCTGCGTCCAATGATAAAAAAGTAGGGCTGAGGCACAGCACCCCCGCCCTACTATACCGGTAAATTGTGCTATTCATACAATTCCGTCGCGGTTTCACCGCGCGCAAAACGATGGGCAGTCTGAACAGCAGAATCGTTCCCCGCATTCCTGCGGATATCCGTTGCCCAGCGTGCCAACCCGACTATCAACTGATTTCTGGCAGGATGCGACTCGCACGTTTTCCATTCATCAGACACAATGTAGATTGAACTGAGGAGCTCTTCGCCGTTATCATCCTTGAGGATACATAGTCCCATTTCAGCCATTAACCGCTCCGCGGAACCTCCGGCATTCAGATACTCACGGGTACGCCGCCCAATTTCTTGGATGCGGACAGATTCGATCCCCTCCAAAATTTCGGTGATCGCTGCGTCTTCATCAAATGGGACAGGCGTTGTAGATGTCCTTGATTCTGTGATCGGCTGATGGCGGATGTTAAGCCATCGGTTGTTGAAAAACCGCCATGCGGCATGGTAGAGTGCCTTCGCAGCGACTTTAGTGCCACCGTATCGAAGCACCTTTCTCACCGTCGATCCCAACTCCATCTCATCTTTTAGATCCCACCACCCCGGACTCATGTTGACAGGTGTCCGTGCCATCCGATCCGCTGCTGTCATGACCATAGTTGTCGCGAGTGTATTAATGGGAACTCCAGCGGTAAGATTTTCCGTTACAGCATCAAAAACTTCATCAAGATCGCCACTCACGAGTGCTGCTGAGAATTTATCTTTATCGTAATCAGCGGCACTCTCAGCTGATGTGCCTTGCGGCAGTTCATCAAAGATATGCGCAATCTCTTCCATTTTTTGGATGGCTTCACGGTGAAGTTCGCCCGGCCTACCGCGCCCTTGCCCAAGTGTTTTTGCGCCGAGACTGCAGACTAATTCGCCAGTGAGTTCCCATCCAAATCGCTCTTGCAATTCAGCAAGGTGTGCGAGATTGATGAGATTGTTAGAATGGTTAAGGAAAAATGACTCAACCGCACACTCAAAGAAAAGCGGAATGATTTTCTCATCGTGTCCGCCTAAATGTCGTGCAGTGATAAGACATTTTTCAATACCCTCCCACTCTTTATCGGTAGTGAACACTCGAATCCAGTCTTCAAGTTGCTGCCAGTCAATCGGAGGTGGAAGAGGTTGACGATCGGGTCGATCACCGAGTCTACCGGCTGCGCCCGAGGCGGTCATCATCAGCGGGATGAGCCGGTCTTCGGGTTGGTACATGTGTGCGACCTTAAGTCCGTTCATCATCATTGCTAATTTTCTACCGCCATTGAAGGCATCTTCATCTGTAGAGATATGCCGTCCCATGTGCCGCACCATGATTTCCAATGTCTCTTCTTCCGAAACGCCCCTCGCTAACATAATGGCAATGGCTTTAGAAAGCGTCCAGCTGTCGTGCGAGAGTAAACCCTCTTTCAATAACAAGAAATGGGCATCATCGCGCTTCTTTCCACCACTGGCAACATCTACATAGATATCGCCGTTGCGAACTTCAACGGGGAACGTGGCAAGGTCATCACAACCGCCGGTGAAACATCCGCCGCCTTCCATGTCGTAACTCCAACCGTGCCAATCACAGGATAAAACACCTTTCCGGACGCGACCTCTCACCAACGGATAGCCCATGTGTGGACACTGGTTATCTGTCGCGTAGATAGCACCTTCATGCGCAAAGAGCGCGATGCTATGTCCTTCAACTCTGACTGCCCTCGGTTTTCCTTCTGCAACTTCGCTGAGGGCAGCGACTTTGACGAAATTTCCATTTTCGGATAACACTATTCTTCTCCTATAATATGAAGGTAAGAGACATCTGCTCTTACCCAAAACTAATGTGCATATTGCAAATTCAATTGTTAGGTTTCATTCCATCCTATCCAACCTACTTTGCCATCAAACACATTGACAGCGTAAGTAGATTCTATGCTTCTGCAGCACTAATCCCGCGTAAATATACAATCGCACCTCTGTTCCCGCTTATTAAAGCAGTCCGAAGTGGGGTTTGGTTCTGATAATGACGGCGATCATTCATATCGGCACCTGCGTCAATCAGGATTTGCAATGTTTCAGCATATTCTTGTTCTCTGCCTTCACCACAAGAGGAACCACCAAATGCAGCGGCGTGTAGTGCATCAACGGATGTTGGATCCGCCCCGTTTTCAAGAAGTAGCCGGATCGTCGAAATCCTCGCATTATTTGCCGCCCAAGAAAGCACAGATCGGTACCAGTTTGCACCACTTGCATTAATATCCGATCCATGTTCAAGAAGTTTAAGAACAAGTTGATCTTTTCCGTCATTGGCAGCGTAATGCAGCGCGGTACTGCCCTTGACAAATGGCTGCCCTTTTTCATCGGGCCCGGGCCACGTCAATTTCGCAATTTCTGGATGCGCTTCGACAATAGAAATGCCGAGAGTTTCCTCTTCTTTTTTATATTTCGTAGCAAGCAATTTATAGAACGGTGAATTGTCATCGTATTGCATTCCCAAATCCTCCTAACACTGGATCAGTCTAAAAAACACCGGCTATGGTAATTTAGCAGATGTCGGTTACTTGTCGTCTTTCGTCCCTAATTTCGTTAGGAAATCTGCAACCGTTTTCCGTTTTGCCTTCTTGGCGTAATCCAGCGGGGTCTGTCCCGTATCATCACGTGCGTTTGGATCCGCACCGTGTTCAATCAACAACTTCGCTTGGTTTTTACCGACACCCTTCTGCGCAATGAAGTGTAGCGGCGTTTGCCCTTTATTATCAGTTACATTCGGGTCAGCACCGTTTGCCAATAAACAGGCGACACCGTTTGTCAAACCGCGTTGTGCAACCCAATGCAGCGGTGTCCACATCCCACGCCGATGCTTCTGACGCGCATTGATGTCCCATCCTTTGGCAAGCAGCCGTTTCACGAATGTATCAAACCACTTAGGTCCCTGCCCAACAAGCACATACCAATCTCGCAAGTTGATCTCATAACCTGCGTCAATCAACAGATCAACAATTGCCATCTGCTTAGACTGAAGTGCAATCTCAAGCAGCGGCATGGTGGGTCCAACCTGATAGGCATAGACATGCCCACCGGGAACCTCATCCGTTTGCTCAGGGGACTTCAACGTTGGTATCACATAGCCTTTAGGTGATTTCACATTAATCCGGAGATTGAGGAGTTCCGGATTTTTTTCAAATTCCGCCTTTGCGCGTTCAACATCACCCATCGCAGAATAGAGCACAACATCTGCTTCAGCACCCTGTTCAAGGAGATAGCGACACACTTCAGGTCGTCTGCACAGCGTCCATTGCGCTGCGGTCCCGTAATGGTCGCGATCACGTAGATTTATGTCCGCGCCATGCTTGAGGAGCAGTTCAGCAATTCGGGGTGTCGCTGCGAAATGAAGCGGAGACATGCCATCACATCCGGGCGCGTTCACAACATCCGGATTTTCACGAATCAATGCTTCAAGCGTTTCAACCCTATCCAAGCCAGCTGCAGCGTGTGCGTCAATCGTTGCGCCGCGTTCAATGAGATACTCAGCCAATTCCGTGTTGTATCCGAGCATCGAACCCGCTGCGTGCTGGAGTGCTGAAGTGCCACCTGCCCACCAAGAGCTCTTCGCGTCGATGTCTGCCCCGGCATCAAGTAGCACCTCTACGAGCGGACGATTGACGATTGAAGCGGCAAACACAACGGCGGGCGCATCGAAGGCAAACCAATGCGCGTCAATAAGCTCAAGAAGTGCCTCGTTAGCCGCTAACAGGGATTTGACGCGGGTCGCGTCCCCTTTATTCACAGCCTCAATGTACTCTGTACGTGAGAAGCACCGAGCGTTTTGGTCCATTAGACATTACTCCTCAAAGACCTCAATTGTTGTTCTGCCTTCGGAAAAACGCATTGCGGTCGTCGCTGCGGATTTGTTATCCGTGTTTGATCGGATATCTGTAACATAACGAGCCAACCCAACCAACAGTTGGGACTGGGCAGGATGTCCGTCCGCATGCTTCCATTCTTCAAACACGGCGCGCAGTGTGGGTAGGACCTCACTTCCGGTATCATCCCAGAGGACTGTATGCCCGATCTCTTCCATCAGCCGATCCGCAGAATAACCCGCATTTAGGTACCCCAGCACCTTGGGTCCAACACCTTGAACATCGAGTGTCTCAATTGTCCCAATAATGTCCTTGAGCCCCTCTGCCTCATTCGCGACATTCAGTTTTTCTTGACCCAAAGGTTCGCTGAGATCTCGTGTGGGAATGTTTATCCATCGATCCGCGAAAATTTGCCACGCAACGTGGAAAACACCTTTCGCCGCGACAAGATTTCCACCAATCTGTTGGGCACTCCGTAATGATGCGGCGAGGTTGAGTTCTGTTGTTAAGTTTTCCCAACCCGCATCTACATTTACAGGTGTGCTTGCCATACGGTCTGCTGCAAGTAAGACCAATGTTGTAATAATCCTGTCTAACTTTACACCATCAACCAAGACTGCTTGTACCGCCTCAAACGATCGCTGAAGATTGACACTTGTGAGCGCTGCAGCGAACCTATCTTCGTCAAATTTAACGGTTCGCTCTAAGGCAACGCCTTCAACGGTAGGGAGCATCTCTCTCATGATCTGAATTGCGTCTCTCCGATACCGTTCAGGATCATCCGGACGATGTCCGACGAGTTGGGCCCCGAGATAGAAGAACAACTCCGCCGCGTGTTCCCACCCAAATTCATCAACAACTTCAGCGAGATAACTCACATAGAGCGGAATATCCGGTGCATCGATAAAGTGCGGTTCAACTGCACATTCAAAGAGGAGTGCGGACAACTTATCTGCATCACCCTTGTGATATGCGGTGAACAGACACCGTTCAATGCGTCCCGACTGCCCTTCATAAGAAAAGTTCCGAACCCATCGACTAATCTTCTCCCACGCAACCGGCTCCGGCAACGGCACAACCTCAAGCCGTTCTGAAGCGGGCCCTGCAGCAGAGCAAGCAGCCGTTGTAACAGCGATAAGTCTATCAGCACCGTTGTATTTACGTCCGACTCTAAGCCCATTGATTAGCTTGGAGACATCGCTGCCGCCTTCTGCGCCGTGAGAGGTCGCAATGTGCCGACTGACGTGTTCCAGAACCGAACCCATGACCTCTTCTTCTGGGACACCGCCCTTGAGTAAGAGTGCAATCGCCTTGGACATTGTCCATCGGTCTTCGCTCAAAAGACCCTCTCGCAGGAGCTGCTTATGCTCTTCAGCGCGGCGATAGGTCATATCTCCGGGTTCAATCCAAATTTCATCACCCCGAATCTCCACCGGAAAGACGCGTAAATCGTCGCATTCAACATGGAAACAACCGCCACCTTCCAAATCGAAACTGCGCCGGTGCCAATCACATGTTAAGATACCGTTTCGGACGGTTCCGCGTGTGAGTGGATAGCCCATGTGCGGACACTGGTTATCTGTTGCGTAAATCTTTCCATCAACATTGAAAAGCGCGATGCTGCGCCCTTCGCCCATCTGAATCGCTTTCGGTTGCCCTTCAGGCACCTCACTTAACTCGGCGACTTTCACCCAGTTTTGTGTTTGATGCTCCATAATTTTACGTTCCTCCCAAATCTGTTTTTATAGTAAAGTTTAGAATGAATAGAACACTCCGTGGCTGTAAAAATGTTGCGCACCGATGTTCTTCTAAACGCAGTTGTCACGGGAAGTCACGGGCAATTTATTGAGCCCTAATTCCCAATCTTTTCCCTACTGGATAGCTAACTTTTGTGTACCGCTTTTCAATGAAATACACGAAAGGAATTGGACAAACGTTACAATTTATTGCATCAGATTTAAACATTTTTCTGTGCCAGATTTTTATCTACATCACTGTAATAAACGCTAATCTATTTGTCCAAATATCTCCTTTCAATACATATTTTTGCTAAATATGTATTGATTATTATTATACCACATATATTATTAAATGTCAAGTAAAATTGATAAATTAATTTCCTAATTAGGATGCCCGTCTTTGTTAGTGACATTTCATCCTTTTGTAAGAGTCCCTTAAATCCAACGTCTCCACCGTAGGAGCGACTTCTTGGTCGCGATTTCCCGCTAAAAGGTTAAAGATCAAAAACTGAATAGGCCTCCATCTCCGTAAAAAAAGTTTGACACCAATCACCTCCTTAAGTTAGAGTTATGACATAGGATTCACCATCGGCGACAGCGCGGAGGAAGCGCAATGATGTGGAGCAAATTGAAACAGGAGTAGCACCCTTTTATGAAAAATACGAGTTTGTTCCTTTTATGGGGTTTGATTTTGAATTTGTTATGTATAAATGCCTACCTCGCCTTCGCTCAGGCACCGGGCATCCCTAAAATTGCATTCTCATCCAACCGAGACGGCAACCGGGAAATCCACCTGATGAACCCCGATGGCAGTCGACAAATCAATTTAACCCACCACCCCAGCCAGGACTATATGCCCGCCTTCTCACCCACAGGCACCCAAATTCTTTTTGTCTCCAGTCGTGATGGAGAAGCCGACCTCTATCTCATGGACGCGGATGGCACAAATGTGCAACGCGTCTTTGACAAGACGGTGCATAGAAGTGATCCAACGTGGTCGCCCGACGGAAAGTGGATTGCTTATCAGAAAGGTCGTTGGGACAACAATCGCGAACTCCACATTGCATCGATAGATGACCGAGTTGAACAACGAATCGCTTGGGTGGGGCACACGGATGCAGATCCGAGCTGGTCCCCTGATGGTACCGCGATCGCCTTTGTTGTGAACGTTCCGTTTATAGATGGGATTGGACCGCTGGTGAATACCAAAATTGTTTTTTTTAATGTCCAGACAGGCGTCGAAGAGTCGTTTTTGCCCGAAGAACTACCCTTAATGGAAACACCGGCGTGGTCTCCAATAGGGGACCTCATCGCCTTTTCTTGGGGAAAGCTGGGACTTGGACAGGATAGCGCACTTTTTATTTCGGATCGTCACGGACGAGAAGTGAAACGGATTCTGGCACCAATTGGGGACCCTGCGCTTTCAGAAGTCAACCCGGTGTGGTCTCCGGATGGCAGTGAACTTATCTACGAACATAGTGTTAAAAAACCGCCAAAAGAGGGCAGGAATGTTTGGGACATACAACTTTACAAGACCGATTTAAACGGTAGTGATCCAATACAACTGACACGACATGCAGTAAATAAAGATGCGGATTGGTTTGATCCAGCGTTTGCCTTGTCTGTCCGGCCGCAACCGCAACTGCTCACAACGATATGGGCTAAATTGAAACAGAAATAGTCCACTTTTAGAGACAAATATGACTCTGGACTAATTTCTGTTTTTTCTTGAGAACCAATCTCCTGTGACTTCTTCAAACGGCGCAACAGGTTCAAACGCCTCATCATAATCGCCACCATTATGACTCACCTTACATGAATGGAGCCATTGACGCAGGGACTTGCGGGTTTGCCCTAATCGCTCGTGTTGTTCGTCTGCCAAGTTGATGGTTTCTGCGCGGTCTTCAATCATATCAAAACACAAATCTTCGCTGCCATCATTTGATAGATTGGTTAAGCATTTATAGCGGTTATCCATCATAGCGATGGTCGGTGCGTGAAACATCGCCTCTTTTCCACTATTGAACCGATACGGAATCGGGGTCGGACGTTCTGTCATGTCTCCTTCAATGATCGGTAGCAGACTGATACCGTCAATGGGGCGATGATCGGGCATTTCAAATTGCAGGGTTTCGGCGATGGTCGGGAAGTAATCCAGGGTGCTGCACGGCATTTCCACCACACGTCCGGGGTCTGCATGCCCTGGCCAGTGCAAAAGTGCAGGCACACCCACACCGCCGTCAAACAGAGAACGTTTGCGTCCGCGCAAGCCACCTGTTGAACCCCGGTTCCGACCCTCCTGACCTGTGCGTCCTTCGGGTCCGTTGTCCGAACAGAACCAGATCATCGTGTTTTGGGATGGGCCCCACGCTGCCAAAGTGTGATACAACCGTCCCACCTGATCGTCTATTGCGGTAATACAGCCGTAATAGTGTTGCTCATTTTCGCTGTATTCGGCGTACATTTCGCGGTATTCCGGTCCGGCAAAGACGGGGGTATGCGGCGCGTGAAACCAGATTGTCGTAAAGAACGGTTCGCCCTTTTCAAGCGTCTGTTCAATAAACGCAATTGCGCGATCCATCAACACCCGGGAATCGCACCCTTTTAGATTCTCGGTAGCGAGTTTTCCATTCTCGTAGTAAGGCGATGCCCACGGGCGGTCCGAACGTCTACTGCCACTCTGGACACCGACTGCGGGATCCCAAGTTGGCACTGCATACTCCGTGGCAAAAGACGCATCGTAATCTCGCTCCCACGGCGGCGCGTAATTACGCGCAGGATTACGATTAGGCTTCCCCGAATAATTCGGGTCCAGCGTCCCAAGATGCCATTTTCCAAAATGTCCGGTCGCATAGCCAAACGATTTTAGCATGCGCGCGAGTGTCATTTCCTGTGCGGGTAAATGCCCACGATTGGCATGTGTTATGCCGTATCGAAAATAATGTCTCCCGGTCAAACACGTCCCGCGCGTCGGGGAACAGACCGGTCCGCCTGCATAAAACCGCGTAAATCGGATTCCATGACTCGCCAGCTTGTCCAAATTCGGGGTTTTGATAATTTCATTTCCGTTAAATCCCACATCGCCATAGCCAAGGTCGTCGCACATCATTAAAATTATATTCGGTGAACGCATTTTTAACTCCATTCCATCCGACTGTTCTATCTCCTAAGATTATCAAATCTGCCATTTTATTTCAACATATACTTTAAGCGTCACTTACCCCCATTTTTTTTTGAGGGTAGTCTGTCGTTGATATTGTTAGGTT
>VYCT01000272.1 GCA_009843785.1 Candidatus Poribacteria bacterium
GGGTAAAATAAAATTAGGATTTATAAAGTGTGTTTTCTTATGTTTACCGTTGCGTTAGCATTCGGAAACGTTGTGCTATACCATTGAGAATAAATCCGCAATTATCATTAGAATGCAATGCAACTTAAAAGTGAGAATCCTTGATGCTTAAAGCGATTACATTCGATTTTTGGCAAACCCTTTATGCAGATTCGGAAAAGAATTGGCGAAAACGTCAAGCAATACGTGTTAGACGGTGCCACGCTTATCTGAATAGCAGTGGCTATGCTTGTACATTAACTGAGGTAGAATTCGGACTTGAAGAAGCATACAATTTGGTGTCATCGTTATGGTATCAACATAAAGGGGTCTCCGTAAAACGATGCATGCAGCGATTTGCGGAAGTACTTGAGCTGCGGCTTGAAGAGGCAGATCTTGATCAATTAATCGAGTGCCTTGGTGCCGCTTTCTTGGAAGCTCCCCCGATTATGATAGCACATGTTAAACCCGTTGTTTCTCGGTTGAGTGAAACCTATCCGCTCGGAATCATTTCGGACTCGGCACTCACGCCGGGCAGTTTTGCCCGGCAGCTAATGGCGCGCGATGGTATTTTGCGATTCTTTACAGCTTTCACGTTCTCCGATGAAACAGATTATACCAAGCCTCAAGTTGTACAATTCCATTCAACATTGACAGCACTGCATGCCAAACCTACGGAAGCCGTCCATATCGGCGATATTTTCCGAACGGATATCGTCGGCGCGAAAAACGCAGGAATGAAGGCAATTCGCTTTTCAGGGTTCAACAAAGGCGATGGAGATGACACGCTCAGTGATGCCGTTGTTGATGACTATAGAAAATTGGAAACCGTCATCACTGAACTGTCAACAGAGGGAACATTAGGGAGAAAACGATGACAAATGTGTTGGTCACCGGCGGTACCGGATTCATCGGTAGCAGAGTCTGTACTGCCCTCCACGAACAAGGCGATGCAGTGCATGTGTTATCCCGAAGCCCGGCACGTGCAGAGAGTAAATTGAAATCAGCAAGAGGGGTCTACGGTTGGAACCCTGAAACCGAAAAGCTGCCATCTGAAGCCCTATCGGATATGACATCGGTCGTTCATCTGGCAGGTGAAACGATAGCGGGCCGGTGGAACGCCGAAAAAAAACGACGCATACGAGATAGCCGAATCCTGTCGACGCGGAATTTGGTTGAATCGTTCGCGGCAGCAGACACAAAGCCGGATGTGCTTGTCTGTGCTTCCGCAATTGGGTATTACGGTGACAGCGGTGATAAGCGTTTTACGGAGGTTTCGCCTGTCGGCACCGATTTTCTCGCTGAAGTCTGCCAAGAATGGGAATCGGAAGCCCAAAAAGCGACCGATCTTGGAATTCGGGTCGTCTTAGTTCGGATCGGGCTTGTCCTCGGGTTAGGTGGTGGATTGTTGGCGCAGGTTCTTCCCCCTTTTAAAATCGGAGTTGGTGGCATACTCGGCAGTGGTCGGCAGTGGATGTCTTGGATTCATGTTGATGATGTTGTAGGCATTATGCTACACGCTTTAGAGAATAGCGAGATTCGGGGCCCCCTGAATGCGACTGCTCCTACACCCGTCAGAAATACAGAATTTACAAAAACGCTCGGTGCGGTACTACGGCGTCCGACGCTGTTCCCTGTCCCGACGTTCGGTTTGAAATTAATGATGGGCGAATTCGCGGATTTCGTTGTCCTGAGCCAAAACGTGGTTCCTGAGAAAACGGAAGTGAGTGGCTACGAATTTCGCTACCCGACACTCGAATCTGCTTTGAGGGATTTGCTATAGATGCCCAGATGATGAATATTCGCGATGTCCTGCTCTCTGAATACGGAAAAGCTTCAAGCATCCCTTCCCCGGTGAATCAATTGATGACCGACTTTGCTGTCGGTTTTCGCGATGGATGCGACATCAACCTCGGTGTCGGATATGTCAATGAACGGACAATTCCACACCAACAGATTCAACTTGCCTGCGAGAAAGTGCTCGCTCACCGCGAAAAGTATCGCGCTGCTCTGAATTACGGCGGCGCGCAGGGTTCCTCCAACTTGATTGAGTCGCTTAGACGATTTTATATTCAGAACCGAATTGGTGGTATCACTGAACAGACGCTAAACAACCGAGATATTGTTATCGGTGCAAACGGCGCAACGAGTTTGTTGGAAAGCATCACGCACCTGCTCCCTGCTGGTATCATATTTACAGCGGACCCGATGTATTATATCTACTGTAACGACTTGGAGAGAAAAGGATTCAAGGTTGTTGCGATCCCCGAAGATGACGAAGGTCTTGACACCGAACTTCTGAAGACAAAACTTACGGCACTTGGTAAGAAAAAAGAGGCTATCCGTTTTTTCTACGTTGTGACGGTAAATAATCCCACTTGTACGATCCTGTCGAATAACCGTAAACGCGAACTCGTCGATATTGGTACCAGACTCTCCTACGAAGTTGGACAGAAAATTCCACTCTTTTTTGACAACGCCTATAGCGACCTCGTACATGACAGTACCATCGCACCTTTGGCATCTGCATTATGCTACGACGCACTCGGCATTGTGTACGAAGTCGGTACGTTGTCAAAGATTCTTGCCCCCGGATTGCGTATCGGGTATCTTATCGGTTCCAAAGGCCCCTTCCTCAACAGCATCATCCAGCGCACAAGCGACATCGGTTTCAGTGCGCCGTTAATCAATCAGGAGATTGCAAGCTACCTGCTCGACCACGGTATTGAAGCGCAAATTGAGAAGGTTAATAACGGGTATCAGCAGAAGGCAAAACAGGTCAAAACGTGGATAGCAGAATTGCTCGGTGATAATATTCAGGACTGCCGCGGGGGAGTGCTGGATTCTACTTCTATTTGACATTGGCAAATGTTGCCACAGGTGCAAACTCTGATTTTTTCAAGTTCTTGACGCGAACAACTGGACACGAAGCCATCGATGGACCTTCGGATGCCCAACACCCCAAAGTAATCTACATTCCCGGTGAACACTGTGTCCATCCAAACGGCGATATGGTTGAGGTTGGGAAGCAGCAGCTCCGCATTTCCTATGGGTTTGAAGAACTCCCTCAGATTCACACCGCGCTGAAACTCATGAAATCGGCGATAGTCTATAGCCAAGAAAATTTATAACTTTTGATAGGCACGTTTACAAGATAATACCCAGAAAGGACATTGAAGATGCGATTGAAAGATAAGGTCGCGTTATTCGCAGGTGCCGGTTCAAATATGAGCCGCGCAACCGCAATTCGGCGGGAGGTTTTGGCGTAATAGAAACTTAGGAAAATCATCGGGAGATTTAGTAAATGGGTTTTATAATCGTTAGTTCCGCCCGTCTCTTAATTCCCGTTTTCTCCACCATTTTGCTCAAGATGTTTTGCAATCTTCGACAAACTTTCGCCATTACGCCGGAGTGTTTTAGCTATCGAGCTCAGCACAAGTAGGATACTGAACATCATTACAACCAAACAGAATAACATTGTCACCACAGCAGTTTCCATTGAATTGCCCCTCCGAGTGAAGTAACTCTGAATTAGGATTTACCACTGTACCTGACAAAATTCTTCGTAATCAATCAATTCATGAATGGTAGGATTTTCACCGCACATTGGGCAACAACTATCTTGACGGAGTTTCAACCGGTTGAAATTCATCGTTAGCGCGTCAAAAAGCAGCAGCGTTCCGATTAAGGCATCGCCGATGTCTAAAAGAATTTTAATCGCTTCAACAGCCTGGATCGTTCCGATGATACCGGGAAGGACCCCAAAGACT
Source organism: Candidatus Poribacteria bacterium (assembly GCA_009843785.1). Taxonomy (GTDB): domain Bacteria; phylum Poribacteria; class WGA-4E; order WGA-4E; family WGA-3G; genus WGA-3G. The sequence goes on from VYCT01000272.1 coordinate 3,789, forward strand.
CCTGCTTCTTGACAACTCGGTACCATTCCCGCTGGCGGCGGTTCGGGATAGAGGCATCGGTAGCACGGGCCCTTGCCCGGATAAAGCACGGTGACCTGACCTTCAAATTGGAAGATGCTGCCGTGTACAATCGGTTTGCCTAACATAACGGAGGCATCGTTGAGGAGGTAACGCGTCGGTAGGTTGTCGCACCCATCCACAATCAGATCGTATTGTTCCAAAATCTGGAAAGCGTTTTCCGAGGTAATCCGTTCATTGTAAGAGACCACTTTGACATCGGGGTTCATCTCTGCAATAGTGGCTTCTGCGGATTTCGTTTTCGGGACACCGATGTCGCTCGTGCCGTGTAAAATCTGGCGTTGTAAATTGCTGAGATCCACTACGTCGTCGTCAATAATACCGAGCGTGCCAACCCCTGCAGCGGCAAGGTAGACACCAACAGGGGAACCAAGTCCGCCTGCCCCGATGAGCAGCACTTTTGATTCCAGGAGCTTCGTCTGCCCCATTCCCCCGACTTCCTTGAGGATAATATGTCGGCTATAGCGTTCAATCTGTTCGTTGCTGAAGTTAAACATCTTAGCCCCCGAGATTGGAGAGGAGTTCCGAAATCGGTTTATCCGAATTCGCTGAGACTCGTAGAGCAAACCGTTCGCGTACGTCTTCGGAGGTCCGCTCCACAGTGAAATTGTCATCACCATACATCTGTTGTAAGACAGGTGTCAGGTCTGCTTCAACGGATGCAGCGACTTCCGGTGTATTCGGCGCGATATGGCGGTTATTTATCATAAACAGGAAGTCTGCGCCGTTGAAATGCACAGCATTTTCTAACTCCGCCGATGCCTCGAGCTGTTCACATTTGGAGAGTACTTCAGCGAGTGCTTGGCGAATCTTATCACCGTTATCACCTTCGACTGCATGCTTCCGGTTGTAGAGGAAACCGTGTTCATGGTAAGCGTTGTCGATGCTATAGTTGGCTTGCTTCAAAATCAACAATACACCCGGTCCCGCATCGACGTGCGAGTAATCGGCGTAGTTCAAGTAGTCATCTGAATCCGCCTCCTCCATCCAACGGTTAAAGACCTTAATGAAGTTGGTGTAGTTGATCTTGCTATCTTCGGTTGTAAAAACCTTGATGTTAATCTGCTGTAAATCCATTCTGCTAAAAAATTTTCCTTTCGTCAGTGAGTGACAAGGCAGTTAGGGATGCCTATGCTTAATAAAAACACGAAGACTTATCTATTCTGCTGCGAGTTCTCGCACATTCTGTCCATCAATGCTAACAACGGTAACTTGTGTCGCCTCTAACCAGAAAATCTCGCCTTTACTATTACAGACGCAGACTAATGCGTACTCGCCTTCTTCCACATCAGCCATTAAATTTCCGAGAAACACATTGGGTTTCGAGGATTGAAAAACACCAAACCCGGCACCGAGCATACAGTAACGTTTGCCGGTCTGGTTATGTTTAACGATTGTTGCCATCTATTTTTCCGTAAGTGTATTCTGTTTCATTGTTGCCAACCTGCCTTTGCTTGTTTATTATACCGCAAGTTTGCGTGAAAGTCAATTTTTATTGTGGCGCGGTTGGTCTCTCTGTCACATGCGCGGTTTGTAAAGTATCGGCTTCAAGGTTAGCATTTTCGTTTTCTACCGGTGCAATCGAAAGCTGATAGCCAAGTGCTTTAAGAACGATGCCAAGTGCGTCAATGAGCGGTGTATCCTCGTTAGATAGCAGTTTTGAAAGCATTTCAGGGTCCATATCAGCCTGCTTTGCCAACTTGGAAACCCCGCCCTGTGCTTCAACAACAGTTTCAAGAGCATCTCTAACGACAGCAGCACCTCCGAAAATATAATAATCGTCAAGAATCGCTTGGAGATAACCAAGTGATCTTTCTCGATCAACAAGTTTTTTAACAAGATAATCACGCCATATTCCCATTTTTCGCATTAGTGTCTCTCCTTGTATTCCAACCAATAAGTTTTTGCACGCTCAATATCGCGCGTCTGCGATCTCTTGTCGCCACCACAAAGGAAAAGAACAATTGTGTTACCTATCTGTGCAAAATAGATGCGGTAACCTGGTCCGAAACTGCGCTGCTGTGCCTCACAGAAATGGAAATCACTCTTCACCTCGTACAGCCTTGCCCAGTTCGCGGACTCTATCCAATATGAAATTCCACAGAACTTTTGGCATTGAGAGAACAAATGGTAGAACAACCTGTCTCAATATCCTTAAAATCAGTCTAACCAGAGCAATTATAGACGGGATCGCTACGCTTATTTCGGCGAGCCTTTTTATAGGATGTTCTCCGAACCCTCCTTCGCTGAACGTTCTTGCAGTAGTAGCGATACCACGTGGAATAAAAGTAACAATACTTTTCCCTACATCCTGGGCAACACCGATAGGTCCCTCCTCTTTCAAATACTGCTTCCACTTATTCGCTATCTCGCCTGTCAGAAGTGCGCGGTATACTTTTTGAAGTTCCGTCCCTGCGCGCTGGAATACATTTGGGTGTAACGCACGTTCAAACGCATTCGCCCGCCGGTCGGCGAGTGTCTGGCGCATCGGGGCAATCCTATCCGGATCGGGACGGTAGACCGTTGACGGTATCCGTCCGTCAAGCTGCCTCTCGATCCAGTCGAGATGATCGAGTTCATCGCTCAAACGCGGGATAAAAACATACTGTATCCAGTCGGTCGTGATCTTCCGACTTCTCACCAGACCTTCAAGATGCAAGAACTGTTCTTCTGTGAGGATGTCACCTAAAGTGTGTTCCTGTTGTCTTACTGCTCGGTTTGATCTTTCCACTACCAAGAGGGTATACACAACTAAGTAGAAAGCACCGACTGACATCACCATTATTGAGATAATCAACCATGTGTGACTAAGCTTCATAACAAAAAATTTGGGACGTTCCGTGGATATTACTTGGAGATAAAGTTGAAAAATTAGGGCGATTGCCCAACCCGCCCGTTTCGGGCGCGGGCGGCAATCGCCTTTGTGTGAAACTTAGTTCCGATGAACCGCAATCTTAAACCTTACTCACCGTTCCAAATAGTGAGGCGATAACGCTGTCCGACTTTCTTGGTGTAGACAATTTTGTAGTTGTAATTTTGATAGTAAAGACGACCGCTACCTTTCACTCTGTTTTCTGCGTGTTTCAAGTCGACGTATTTCTTTCAGAAACGTTTCTTTATCAAGCGTTTCCATCCACTTATGTCGTTCAACAGAATAATCACCTTTTCCATCTTTGTGCTGAAATATCTTTTCTAAAAGCGCGTGAACATCTGGATTCCGACGAAGGAGTTCTTCCATCTCACCTTCCAGCAGCTTTTGTATGTTCATGTTTACTAATCTCCTCTAACCATGTATAAGGATTTTCAACACGGACACGAAGTTGTAAACGGAAGCGTTTTGCTCTTCTAAGCATCCGATCATCTGTTGTTAGAAGGATATCCGCCCTACCACTTTCAGCACAAGCGATATGCAAAGCGTCCAACCACTTAAATCCCAATGATTCTAATTGTGTTCCGCGTGCTATTTCCACTATTCCAACTGGGACATTTTGGTCTGCGAGATCCAACAACATTTCCATTTCAGTACGTAACGTTTTATTGGGAGTTTTGCTGATCTCATTCACCAAGGCCGTGCTAATAAGCCACTGCCACTGTGTTGTGAAGAACCGAGCAAGGATTATCTTAACAGCCTCAGTTTCTTGATGAATCCGTGCTTGTGTCTGATCGTTAAAAAGGCGATTCAAGCAACACGTATCAAGATATATCTTCCAGTTCTGGAGAAGCGTCTGCACACATTTACTCTGTTAAACGGATCTGTTCTTGGTGAGTTTACTATCGCTACTTACCTATCCTTTTCGGTGCGATAACAGTTTGTAGAGATAGGTTACAAGCCTACCCCTACAAACGATAAAACATATTACACTTTACTCACCTTTCCGGACGGTAAGGCGGTAGTGTTTGCCGACCTTCTTCGTGTCAACAACCTCATGCCCGTCATTGGTGAGACTCTTCGGTACGTTCTCGATCGGTTCACCATCATCAATGGTAACCTCAAGGAGCTGACCGATGTCCATCGTTTCCAACCGGACTTTCGCTTGGACGTAGTTGAACGGGCAAGCGACACCTTTCAGATCGAGGCTATCCACGATTTCCTCAACGGGTTTCGTCTCCTTGACGACTTTCGGTTTCCGTGCCGGTCGCGAGCGACGTGTTTTGCGACGACTTTCTTCCTCTTCTTCCTGCTTGATACGCATACGATTATACACATTATGCGATTCTTCGACAAAGAGCGTGGATTCTTCCACGCGACGGTGCGCCAATTCATGATCGAAAGTAGAGGTGTCTTCTTCCGTAGCTTTAAACAGATGCGCTCCGAATCCTGCGAAGAAATTACCAGGATCAAAGAAATGCGTGCGGAACTCATTGACTGTGGTTGCGTCGTCAATATATTGCAAACCGACCGTTGTCAAGAGTCCGTCGGCGGCTCTAATCATTGCATCAAAAGCCAACTCCGCTGAATCTTGATATTTACCCTTTTCCAAATTCAATCCAGACTCATAAATAAGCCGGTCTGCTTCCTCCAACTTCATGGAGACAAGTGCGATGACCTCTCCAGCACACTCACCGACACCGGTTTTAAGTTGGTAGTCTTTCGTATCACCTGTGTCTATGTAAAATTCCGGTGCTTCCTCGTAAGGCGGAATCTTGTCGTACTGGGACAAGATCGTTTTGATCTCCACTTTGCCGAGCCGTGCGACGTAATCGGTGAAAGTTTCGCCATCTTGCTTTTCATTGACATATTTTCCAGTCAATTCTTCAATGAACTCTGGAATATATTTGCCGTGGATTTTTCCAGTTGCAAGTCCGTAAGAACTGGCGTTTTCAATCATGTGTCCACCGAGTAGTACCAAGTAGACAGGCGCGATATGTCCACCGACTCGTTTTGAAGAGCCAAAGAAACCAATATTTGCAATGTGATGCTGTCCGCACGAGTTGGGGCAACCACTAATCTTAATCCGGAAGTCTGTGATTTCATGCTGCACACCGGCTTCAATGAAATGGTTTCTCAGATGTGCTGCCAGACCACGCGAAGAAGACACACCAAGTTTGCAAGAGTCCGTGCCAGGGCAAGCGGTAATATCAACCATAGACTCTGCCCCTGGGTCGCCGAGACCGATTTCTTTGAGTTCGCGATAGAGGACTGGCAGATCCGTCATCGTTACCCAGCGGAGAACGATGTTCTGCTCAACTGTGGCGCGGATGGTATCTTTAACGTATTTCCGGGAAATATCTGCCAAAGCCCGCGTCTGATCTGCAGTAATATCGCCGAGCGGAAGCGTAATCGTCACAAAAGCGTAGCCGGGTTGACTCTGTAAACGCACATTAGATTGATACCACTCTTCAAACCCTTCAGGTGTTGAGGCACCGTTGAGTTGTGTGGGTGCTTTGAGCGGACTTTCATCGTAGGCATCTAAATTATCCAAATATGCTGTCCATCTGGGGTCATGCCGTAGCGTTTCTCGATCTTCAAGCACTAACTTGCGAAATTCCTCAATGCCGTATTTGGCAATGACAAACTTCAGACGCGCCTTATTCCGATTTTTGCGTTCACCTAAACGGGTGAAGACTCTGCAAATTGATTGTGAAATCGGTAGGAGTTCCTCGGCTGAAACAAAATCATCAAACACTTTCGCCTGATGCGGCACAGCACCGAGTCCGCCGCCGACATAAAGTTTAAAACCGCGTTTGACTTCGCCATCAACTTCCTTAACAGCAGCAACCGCACCGATGTCGTGCATATTTGCTAAACCGCAAGCATGTTCTTCACATCCGGAAAATGCGATTTTGAATTTACGACCAAAGTTCTCCGCATCCGGGTGTCCCAAAAGAAACGCTGATAACGCCTTAGAGTAGGGTGTTACATCAAACGTCTCATCTTGGCACACACCGCTGAGCGGGCACGCTGTGACGTTTCGCACCACGTTACCACACGCTTCTTTTGTCGTAATGTCAACACTGGCGAGACGGCGCATCAGTTCGGGCGTGTTGTTAATATCTACATAGTGATACTGTACATCTTGACGGGTAGTGATGTGGATGATGTTATCCGAAAATTCTTCGGCAACATCTGCAAGCATCTCAAGTTGTGTCGCTGTAAGACCGCCGAACGGGATCTTGACACGGATCATCTGCGACCGATCATCGCGCTGCCCGTAAACCCCGCGTCGGAGTCTAAACTCCGTAAAGGTTGCCTCTTCCACCTGCCCGGCTTGTGATCGACCGAGCTGAATTTCATAAATTTCAATTTCGCGGGCAACATCCGGCGGGATTGTGGATGCATCGTAAGCTCCCGCGTATTCAATAGCCATCCTGTACTCCTTATAATAACCTCAAGTTCTGTAGTCTGCATTAATTGATGTCCGCTGCTTTCTATTTAAGCGAAGCTTGCAAACCGATATTGCAAAGGCTCTCCGAGTAGAAACGCTTTAAATAGTATAGTATACCAGAAAAAGCAATAAAAAGCAAACCTAATTTTCGCTGCAGGGTGGGCATCCCGAGTAGATGCCCACATTTTGGAAACGGTAGGGATTGGAAAGCAGATCAATCGGCTTTAATGGCAGCCCAAGTCGTTGTGAGCTTACCCGAAGGTTCAACATCAGTTGCTGTTCCTAATCCATCATTCATGATCGTTGCAATATCATCAACGCTCAACGCCGTATTGAAGACAGCAACGTCGTCAATGATTGCACCGAGAAACTCACCCCACTGACCATGCTGTCCAGTTTCTAAATAGATGCCTATTAAAAAGGGTTTGTCAGTTAACGGGTTCCTTCCTATGTTTGCGCCATTGACACCAGAACCAATCTCTTCAGCATCCAGATATACGCCAAACGCTTCGCCGTCCCAAGTAACAGCCACATGATGCCAGTCTGTATCCGGTTCCCAAGCGGCATCTACATAATGAAGCGTAGCCGCCGGGTCATGCGTGTGATGTCGGATGATATTTCCATCCCACCAAAATCCAGGTGCCCAATCATCTTTGGTTATAACACCCATACCACCGCCGGGGACCGCATTTAATTTAAACCAAAGCGCAATCGTGTGCCCGCCGCCAACGTTTAAAGAAGCGTCGTGCGCAATTTCGACGTAATCATCTGAACCGTCAAAACGCAAAGCACCGCCAAACATGCCATCAACCCATTCGGCACCACCGTGGATTGTGCCGTTATTGCCCTTCCCTGAGGAATCTTCCGCGACATCACCACCGCCCTCATTAAAGAGCCATACGCCAACGGCAGTTTCAAAGTCAATTTCAGCGGAACTGATACCTACAAACATCAGACTCATAACCATGAAACTGATACATAATAGTTTTAATCTTGCAACCGTAGTTTTCATCTTTTATTTCTCCTTCATCACTTTCAAAGTGATATTCAGTGAAGTATTAACTGGCTATAGTTTACGGTAAAAAATCAAAATTGTCAAAACAGATTTAAAGTTAAATGTCCGTCTCTGGCGCGTCCCCCCAATCTGGAATAGGGAGCAATTCACCATCCCGTAAAGCGGATTCGTGTGCGACAAATCCGGGTGCACAGTATCGAACGGCTTCCCAAACATTGATGCGCGGTAACCGTTGACGATTGACAGCATCCACAAATTCGTGTACGAGATAAGCGTGTGAACCGCCATGTCCACCGAGATCCGCTGCAAGTGCTTCAGGCAGGTGTTCATGCGTTTGTGAAGGCTGAACGATTTCCCTGCTACTTTTCCCTGCCCAAACGCACCCGGCAAGACTCTGCTCGTAACTCCCCTCTGTTCCGTAGATACCGCTGACGCGTTCGGATCCAGGGTGTCCAATGCGCCGGAACTCACAGATTTGCATTGTCGCACCATTGCTCATTGTGAAGAGCCCGACCTCATTGGAAAACGGGTTTTTGTGAATCGTATCTGTCCGAAACCAGTCATCGTTTGGATAGATATACCCCTGTGCTGAAACCGATGTCGCGTATGCCTTCATTACAGAGATCGGGAAACAGGTTGAATGCGTCGGATAGTACATCGGAATCCCGCCCATCTTGTCGGGTCCCCATTGCGCGCCCCACCGATTTTTCGCCACATCATAGAGCCCGTGGTCCATATCGTGAAAGTACTCGGCACGGCAATGGACAAATTCGCCGAACGCACCCTCCGCCGCCTTTTGGCGACAGAAAGCTGTTTCCGGACGGAAATAACTCGTCTCGCCATTCATGTAGATCATGCCAGTGCGTTCAACAGTTCTGACAAGTTGCTCACATTCATCCAGCGATACAGCGGCTGGAACGGCAGTATAGACATGCTTTCCTGCTTCCATCGCTTGAATCGCTTGCGGCGCGTGTATCCAGTGTTGTGTAATGATTACAAGCGCATCCAAATCAGATTTGCAGATCTCATCAAGGCTTGAATACGTCTCGGAAATTTCAAACTGTTTTGCCCATTTTGACAATCTGTCTTCACGCAAATCGCAGAGCGCAAGCCGATGCACATCCGGGTGCACCTTATACGACTGGATAAACGACGGGCCGAACATCCCTAAACCTACCATCCCGACACTGATACTCATCCATTTTTCCCCCTTCAACGCTATTTATATCAAAAATAGCATGCATCGGAAATACTGTCAAGCACATTTTCAAAGATATGTGTTGACAAAACCCTAAACAGGCTTATAATGTAATGTAAAGCCTGTTGTAGGGTGTTACGCGCAAGCGCAAATTTAAATTGATTGCAAGTTTTCCCTATGGGCGAGACCAAACTTCATCTATTGGAAGGAATAATAAAAATGGCATTAAAAGTTGGCGTTGTCGGCATGAGTGGCATCGGTAATAACCACGCAAATTGCCACGCGAATGACGACTTAGCGGAACTGGTTGCGGTGTGCGATATTGTGAAAGAGCGTGCGGACAGCGCGGCGGAACGTCTCGGTGTTAAAGCGTACTATAGCGTTGCGGATATGATCGATGGCGAACCTGATCTGGACATTGTTGATGTCGGCACCGGTGGAAATGAGAACGGGAGTTGGCACTACGAACCGACAATGGAAGCACTCGATAAGGGAAAACATGTTCTCGTCGAAAAACCGATTTCCAACGACATCGGACAAGCCCGAGAGATGGTCGCGAAAGCCACAGAAGAAGACCTTTATCTCGGCTGCAATCTGAACCACTATTTCACGCCGCCCGCGGAGCAAGCGAAGAAATATATTGACGATGGGCATATCGGGGAGCAGGTTTATTGTCTTCACAAAATGGGGTTTGCCGGTGGTGAATTCAATTATAGCTACTCAAAAGCCCCACGTTCTGATGGGTTTCCGTACTTCCACGTGAAAGCGTTTCTGTCGCACCCGTTCAGTGTAATGCGCCATTTCTGTGGCGACGTGACACATGTGCAAGCCTTTATGGAGCGTCCGCATTTTAGACGCGGCGCAGGCGATCTGATGGTCTCTATTAACGGCATTCATCTCCGATTTGAGAACGGATGTATCGGCTATCTGCTCAGCCAACGCGGTGATGCGACCTTCGGGCTCGGTGGTTGGTGGAGTGTTGAACTCGCTGGTACGCGCGGCACGTTCTGCATTGAGAATTGCATTGAGAAGGTGACATATTGGCCCTCACCGGGTGCTCCTGATTTCTCTGGTGAACCCGTTGTCACCGAATCCGGCATCACCGACTTCGGTCAGACGTTCCCGTTGCGGATTCACGCGTTCTTAGAGGACATCACAAACGGTGTACCGAAAGAGCAGCTGCGTGCCTCCGGCAGAGATGCCCTCGCAGCACTTGAGTACACTTGGGCAGCAATAGAATCTTATGAACAAGGCGGTATCCTCGTACGTCCGCATCCGCTTCCGACATTGAACGGATAATTGTAGAACAGGCGGCGCAACAGCCGCCGCTACTGAAGGAGAAATTACATTTGAAGTTAGGAGCAAATTCGGTGCTGTTCGGCGGTTATGACATGGAAACCGCCTTCAAGCACATCGCCATGGCTGGTTATGATGGCGTTGAACTCTCTGCGATTGACGGGATGAGCCAGCACCTCGTCCTCGCAAACTGGCAAGCACTTGCTGACGACATTAAGCGGTTCGCGAAAACGTACGAACTGGAACTGTTAGCAATGGAACAGCCTTCACGCGATCCAGAAAAAATGGAACTCGCATTCCAAGCGGCAGCTGAGATAGGCATCCCGATTATCAACTGTGGTCCGGGCGGCTCATCGGATGATGAATCTGCGTGGCCCGAAGTGGTTGATTCGTTGGGGAATCTCTCGGCACGCGCAGAACACTACGGTGTAACGCTTTGCGTCAAAGCGCATGTCGGTGCAAGCATCTATAATACACCGACAACCCTCCGTGTGATGGAACAGATCTCGTCGCCCGCATTCGGGATTGACATGGATCCGTCGCATATCCACCGTGCCGGTGAAAACCCTGTTGAGGCAATCGCTGCTGTGGTCTCGCGTGTTAAACACGTACATATCCGAGATTGCAAGGGGATGGAACGCGGTCCCGGTGCCCCTGAATTGCAGGCGAATGGACGTGGCGACATTGACCTCGTCGGCTACATTCGTGTTCTGCATGAGAACGGTTATACCGGTCCGCTGAACCTTGAGGTCATCGGTGCAAGAGAGTATAGTTTAGAGCAGTGCTGCACAATTGCTGCTGAATCGCGTGGGCACATGCAGGCGTGCCTGCAAGCGTGTGGTGCGCGTTAAGATTTCCTCTCTTATAGGCGGGCATTTCTGTCCCGCCTATCCGACTTATACCATTTCTAAAAGTTTATATTACATTAACCGGACACCGTCCACCCAGACCCGGTAGGTTCGGTTTCTAACCGAACCGGTCATAACTCAAAAATCGTGGCACTTTTAAGATGGAGCATCAATTAGATTTGGTATTACTTAAAGGGCGGTTGCCCTTAACACGACTATCACTTTATCAATTTTTTGCTACTGAAAACGGATTTCTGACAAAGGAATTCCACTGTTAAACATCTGTATCGGTGGAATTTCCTCCTCCACTTCTGCCAACCCACATAACCAATTCCATGTCAATTCACCCCTGCGTCGGTCACGGTAGGATTCTATCTCCGTTACGTAAGGATGCCGTCCCTGGTGTTGGTAAGGCGGAATCTCATCGGACTCGCGGGCCCAATCGCGTTTGGGCATCGTCATTCGGTAATAGGAGAACTTAATCATCCCGCGTCTGTCGGCATTGAGTTTCGGACCCGCCTTATGCCAGAGGCCGTAGCGTGTCATTGCGACGGTGCCTGCAGGAACGGTGAGCGAAAGTTGTCCGAGAATATCACCATAATGCGCGATTGCTTCTCTATCCACGAGTCGCTGGTGCGAACCCGGCAATATCATTGTCGGTCCATCCTCAATTTTCACCTCTTTGGGGTAATAGTAGCACTGGAGATGTGTGATACCGTATCCGTATTCTGTGATGCCATCGGAGTGCCACGTTTGACCACGATGTGGTGCTTCAAAGAGATGATGGTGTGCACTCGTCGGCACGAGGAAATTTGCCCCCAATAACGAACGTACAACCCCCGCCACCTCTGGATGGAGCAGCACATTCCGACGAAATTCATCTGTGAGTACAAAATCGTTGAGACGTCCACCGTTTACAGACTCACATTCCTTATTGAAATCGGCATCAACGATGTTCTCTAACGTGATATAGCCGTTATGGATAAATTGCATAACCTGAAGGTCATTGAGTGTCGGTTCAACATTAATCATTTGTCCGTCCTTTACACAAATTTCTCTAAAATAAACTCATAAGTAAGATAGGCGTTATCGACATCTGTAAAATTATAGAGTTCGGGACGCGGAAATTGGACGATCCGCCACCCATCGTTAACCGCATCAAGCACTGAGGTATAGGGCGCATCTTGCGACGGCAGCACAGGTTCGTCTGGCGCGGTAGCATCGTACACTGCCCATCCGCCAAGCGGTGATCGTAAATTCGTTGATTTTGAATAGAGGTAGAGGATTAGTTGTTTTTTTTTACCTAAGATGTCAGTCACACCGCGCAGGTCGGTTTCAGTCAACTCGCCTGCGTTGAGTTTTTCGATACAATCGTCAACCCATTCTTTTATCGCTGATTTCACGCAAGTTTCCCCCTTCATTACAATTACAGGGTCATTTAGTTTTAAAAATTCGCTTTATATGTGTGTATATTTTCTTCTGTAGGAGCGAAC
>VYCT01000006.1 GCA_009843785.1 Candidatus Poribacteria bacterium
TACTAAAAAACTTCGCAACGAAAAAACTTGCATTAAATTTATACATGAGCCAAAAGTTTATATAAAAACTATGGCACTACGCGCCTAACAGTTCAGTTTTATACGCCTCAACAATTGCTTCTAAAACAGATTCGGGAATATCCTCCAACTGCGACGCTAACTCTTCTTCGACATTAATCATTAAACTGTGGTCAAATGTTTCGCGTTCGGCACACGGATCAAAGTATTCACCGTGTGCTTCCAGCAAGGCTGCCAATCGCGCAGGGGTCAGTCCTTCGGAGATGCCGTGCAACCCCGATGCTGTGCCGCGGTAGCCTTGCTCATAATCGGCACCGAGGTGTTTCTGTAAGATATCTTCTCTTTCGGTGCCTTGGGCACCGCTATTTTCGAGTTCGTCCGCAGCAGCAATTGCCCGCGGATCCAATTCTACTTGGAAGGCAGTCGATGCATCTGCCGCTGCGACTGGATAGATTTTATAAGTTTCCATGTTGTTCTCCATGCGTTGGAAAATATAAAGGCAGTTCATAGGAAGGTTGAATGAAGATCAATTTATTAATTCGGTAATTCTGATCTCTTTTCTCTCTGAATCGCGGATTACGCGGAGCACGCGGAGCACGCTGAAAAGGCTACGCTAACTTCTACATTGGCTTTCCTAAGAGATAGAGGCTGTCAAAAAAAGAATATCTTCATTCCGCGTCCTCTGTGGCTTCCGCGCCTTCCGTGATTCAGACGACAAGCTAATGCACCTCACACAACAGCAGAAAGTCCGCCATCAATATTAATAGCCGTTCCAGTAATAAACGATGCACAATCCGAAACAAGGAAGGCGACAAGATTACCCACTTCACTCGGTTCACCTAAACGTCCAAGCGGATGCTCCGCACCACGTTCCTCCCAGTATTCCTCAAGCGTTCCGGATGAACCAGCTGCCTTCCAGGCACGTTCCCCTTGTGCACTCTTAATCGAGGTGAGGCAGACCGTGTTAACCAAGATGTTATGAGATAAAAGTTCTTTGGAAAGTGCCTTCGTCAGAGCGATGCCAGCGGCTCGACTGACGGAGGTCGGACAGGAACCAGCACTCGGCTGTTTACCTCCGGGATGCGTGATATTGATAATCCTACCACCACCGTTGTTTTTCATGTGTGGGATCACCAATCGCGCACAGCGAACAGCACCCATTAACTTAAGGTCCAAGTCATCGTACCATACCTCGTCGCTCATGGTTTCAAAATCACCACCTGCTGAACGACCGGCGTTATTGATTAAAATATCAATCTTTCCGAAGTGGGTCGCGGTTTGTCCGATAAATTTTTCCAGTGTTTCCGGTTTCGTTACGTCCGCCGGAATAGCGAGTACTTCACCACCGCTTTGTGTCCGGATATCCTCAGCGGCATCCGCTAAGACCGTTTCACGTCTCCCACAGATCGCAACGTTCGCCCCCTCTTCACACAAACGAAGCGCAATCCCTTTGCCAATCCCCTCGCTGCCACCAGTGATGACAGCAACTTTTCCAGTCAATCCGAGTTCCATAATCTCTCCCTTATTATCAATACCGCGTGTTTTACTACTGTTTTATTTTCTCAGCGAAGAAATTGCTTTCGGCACTGCCTTCAACACATCGCTTGCGACGAGTCCATGCATTCCCAATGCCTCCGCGGCGATGTCTCCCGCTAACCCATGTAAATAGACCCCAAGGACAGCTGCCGTTTCGTTTGAGTGTCCCTGTGCCATCAACCCCGCAATTATTCCGGTTAGCACATCTCCCATGCCGCCTGTCGCCATACCGGGATTACCAGTGGAATTGATCCACACATCTCCATTTGGCAACCCAGTGACGGTGGGTGCACCTTTAAATACAAGCGTTAGATTGTGTTCACTTGCAAACCGTTGTGCTGTCCTAATCCTATCTGCTTCTAAACTGGGGACTGAACTGCTTGTTAATCGAGACATCTCACCGGGATGCGGTGTAAGAATCGCCTCTCTATCTAATAATGAGATAACTTCAGGAACTTGCGAAAGAGCATTCAACCCATCAGCATCGACAACCATCCTTAAGTTAAGTGCCTGTTCCCGATTCTCACGTATGAGTTGATGAACGAGCCGCACTGTATCCGGGTGTTGGGAAAGCCCGGGACCTATTGCGAGCACAGATTTCGTCTTTTCCGCGAATTCAAGGATGGCTGAGGTGGCAGATACAGATAGGCTGCCAGCATCCGTTTCCGGCAGCGGGAGCGTCATCACTTCAGGCAACAGACCTTCTAAGATTGGATTGAGGTGGTTCGGAGCTGCAAGGGTTACCAACCCCGCGCCGGTGCGCAAAGCGGCTTCACTCGCAAGCGCAGCGGCACCTGTCATACCTGTCGAGCCAGCAACAACGAGGACGCGCCCATAAGTTCCCTTGTGAGATGCAGGCGGACGAGGCGGCACCCATTGTGAGGCTTGTGTCGTCGTTGTCCAGTTGACCTTGATACCTTGTGCATCTATAACCTGTTCTGGAAAACCGATGTCAACGACTTCCAACTTGCCAGCAAACTCAGCACCTGGATGTACTAATAATCCTCTTTTAGGCAAACCTATTGTTATCGTTCTATCAGCTCGCACACAAGTCCCTAACGGATGCCCCGTGTTTGCATCCAGACCAGAAGGTAAATCAACAGAGAGAATAGGTATCGAAAAATTATTAAGAGTTTTGATGACAGTAGCGATGGAACCGCGTACTGTATCGCGCAGCCCCGTACCGAAAATGGCATCTACAAGGAGTTCACAACTCGCTAAGGTAGTAGGCACAGCCTCTGGGTTTCCGTAAAACTCAATTTGTAACCCTAAACGTTTCGCAATCTGAAGATTAATCTCTGCTTCACCAGTGAAACTATCTGCTGGGGAAACGAGAAATAGATGCACGTCGCGTCCCGCGTGGGCCAGCTGACGCGCGATAACTAACCCATCACCACCGTTATTGCCTTTGCCAACAAAAATACCGATCCGGTGACACGTCGGATAACGCTGTTCAATCGCGCGGACAATGGCACTCCCGGCAGTCTCCATGAGAACGATACCGGGAATGCCGACCCCTTCAATAGTATCCTGATCAATCTGGCGCATTTCCGCCGCGGTCACGACTTTCATGTTTTTGTCCTTGCGCCAAGCGAGAAACAACGGACTGGGTTCAACTGCGGTTTTAAAATAAGTTCCGCAAACCTCCGTTGTCCGCTTGCTCCTGGCATTTTTATCTGATGTCGTGCTGCAGTTTGTCGGCAAGAACTAACAAGTGTGCTTCCATCTGCTGGGCTGCCTGTTTTAAACTTTCCTGGTCTATCTGTACCTCCTGAACCCGCTCATCTTGATGGGTCTGAAGGCAGAAGTTCAGATTTGTGCGGAGATCGAACAGACTCTGTTGGATATGATCTTGGAACGAGCCATCTGGATACATCCACCTTCTGCCGCGCGTCTGTCGCAGGTTGAAATGGCAATGTCCATTATCGCCACCAAAGCAGTCAAAACGCATAATCTCATCGTCGTAGACATATAACGATGCCGCCGGACCGCGGCCGCCTGCATCATCGCGCCAGTATGACTCCAATCGAACGTTGTCTTGAATAGGATATTCAACGAGGTCGTGCTTTTGATTCGCCATCTGTAAGCCCCCTTGAGTGCTTTTGCACTATTTCTTAAAAAACCGCACCTTACAATAATAGGTGAAAAAGTGACTTGAATTTCAGGCAGATTTGCGCTAAAGTATAGCAGCTTCAGAAACAGGAGTCAAGTGTTAACTTATAATTGATAGAAGTGGAGTAACAGTATGCATATTTCCGTTGCTGATGCGCGAGAACTCGCGGAAACTTATTTGGAAAAATGTGGGATGTCCTCAACCCATGCCGCGATTATCGCCGATATTCTACTGGAAGCCGAACTCCGCGGGCGAAAAACACACGGCTTTATCCGATTAACCGGAATCAAGAACCGTTACCAACAAGGAGATCGGACTGACATTCAGATTGACAAGGAAGCCGGACTCTGCGTCCGAATCGATGGCGGTAATCAACCCGGTTATCTTGTTGCCTATCGAGCAATGGAGATTGCAATTGAACGCGCGAAACGCAACGGTGCAAGCATCATCGGCGTTTATAATACATCACATTGCGGTATGGCGGGATACTATGTCGATATGGCGCGAAAAGCGGATATCATTGGGTTGCTTTTAGCGGATTGCCTACCCCGTATTACACCCCAAGGCGGCACAGAAGCTCTTCTCGGAACAAACCCGATCGCTGTCGGAATCCCATCTAATACAGTCCCTCTCTTGTTTGATATGTCTACCGCTGCGATTACCAATGGTGATTTGCTGGTCGCTATACGAGATAGCACCGCAATCCCTGAAGGACTCGCATTTGATCCAGAAGGCGAGCCGACAACGAATGCCGATGCAGCCTTGAAGGGGAGCGTCCGTCCGTTCGGCGGTCATAAAGGGTTCGGGCTAGCACTCGTGACACAAATCCTTGCCGGCGTTCTCGTCAACGCCGCGACAATTCCGCCACCCGGTACCAACTACGGTCTACTCATTATTGCGATAGACCCCACAAGTTTTGTACCCTTGGCACAGTTCAAAGCAGAAGTTGACAAACTCATCACACGCGTCAAGGAGAATCCAAGAGAATCGGGGATTACAGAAATTCTAATCCCCGGCGAACGCGCTTACCGTCAACGGAATGTCCATCTCGCCGACGGTATCCATTTAGACGAGACGCTTATCAATCAATTAAACGGATTATAGGGACGATTACCAAATCGTACCGAAAGGAAATTTACTATGGCAGCTTTTAAAGCAGGTATCATCGGTTGTGGCGGACGTGGACGCTCCCATGCCCGCGGATATCAGGCATCCCCAGATGTTGAAATCGTCGCGTGCTCAGACCCTGCCGAAAACGCACGCAACGACTTCGCTGAACAGTTTGAGGTATCCAACACTTACGAAAATTATGAGGAGATGTTAGCTAAAGAATCGCTCGATTTTGTCAGCGTCTGCACGTGGATTGCGCTCCACAGAGATATGGTTATCGCTGCTGCGAACAGCGGCATCAAAGCGATCCATTCTGAAAAACCGATGGCACCAACATGGGGCGATGCCAAGGCACTCTATCAGGCATGTGTGGATAACGACGTGGTGATAACATTCTGTCATCAACGTCGCTTCGGGGCACAATTTATCAAGGCGAAACAATTGGCAAACGAAGGCGCGATTGGTGAACTGCGCCGCCTTGAAGGTTCGTGTCCAAATTTACTTGACTGGGGAACACATTGGTTTGATATGTTCCTTTTCTATAATAATGACGAACCTGTTGACTGGGTAATTGGTCAAATAGATGTAGCAGAAGAGAAACTTGTCTTCGGGACACAAGTTGAGACGAGTGGCCTATCGTGGTTCCGCTGGAAGAACGGTGTGGAAGGCTTGTTGACCACTGGTGGTGTCTCTTTAAAGGGGTTCTCAAATCGCCTCATCGGTACGGACGGAATTATTGATGTGGGGGGGGGCGCACCGGTCCGCCTCTTACGTGCAGGGTCTGACGGTTGGGAAACACCTGATTTAAGCGACATCCCGAAAGGCGATGACACAGTGCTCTCTGTCCTTGATCTGGTTGACAGCGTTAAGACCGGACGTGAACCGGAACTCAGCGGACGTAAGGCAATTCAGGGCGCAGAACTCATTTTTGCCACCTATGAGTCGAGTCGCCGACGGGCAAAAATTATTTTACCGCTCACAGTGGACGATTCTGCTTTGTTGACGATGGTTGCCAATGGCGATATCGGTTAAGTCGTATTCCTACAAGCTGTAGGCGCGGTTTACCACCGCGCCCTATAGCACTATCGCATGCCTTGCCTTTTTCTGTAATTTTTATCAACCTAATTGAATTTTTTGCGTCTAATGAAGGTTAAAGGGGATTGTCACACGTCTGTTCCCTAAGATCATAAACTAAAAATCGGAAGCAGTAAATAAATACGGCGAAGTTCTCGACACGCTCCCTTCAACCTCAACGCCAGAGGCTTACCCAACGGGCAAAACGCACTTGCCCGATGCCGTTTGATGTGTTGAAACATGGAGGTGCCGACACCCGGATATGGTGCCGAACCTACCCGGAAAATTTGTGAATCAACGCGAAGCACCGAACCTTAGCAGCCTTTCGGACTCGCGAAAAGCAGGGAGAAACGAGTGCCAAAAATTAAAAATATGTACGGTGTTACTTACAAGCCGGTACACAAAAGTCGAAACCAACACAAGCACGAAAACGATCCATCCACTAAATCGCCAAGCCGTTCTATTTGGGGGAATTTTCTCGCTTTCAGCGACGCTTGCAAACTGAAACTCACTATTATAAGTCAGATTTTCGTTTGTCTCGCAGTCTTGATGGTATCTGCTAACGTTTGGGCAGTCCCTACTGTGACGCTGACTGCCGAGCTGACTGAATTTTCGCCCAACCAGGATCGTGTCCTTGATACTGTCACTGTCTATTACAATATAAGCGAAGCTGTTGACAAAAGTGAATTGCAATTTTTGCTGAAAACGGGTGATACCACAACACCATTTGGACAACCTGTGCCACTTGGGACAAGCGAAGGCGGACATACCTTCCAATGGGATGGAGGAGACCAAAACCTCAACGTCTTTCCAGATGGGCAGTATATACTAAAACTTCAAGTCGAGGCAAACGGTGGTGTCCACTCAGCTGAAACAAATCCTATTACCATTGATACACAAGCACCTATAATATCCCGCGTTGTCGCTAATGAGAATCTAACGCTCGTTGATGGCATTTTTATCAATGCCCCCATCCAATTAGTTCAAACGACAGTAGATGCCGCAGGCGGTGCACCCATCAATCTGACTGCCGCGGAAACCCGTATTACCGTGAAAACACAACAAGGCACCGCTATAAAAGGGAACCTCAGTCACGACCAAACATCATTAACGTTTGTCTTTGGCAATCGCTTGGACACGGCATCCGAAAATGGAAAATATACCGCCGCAATTGCCGTCGCTGATAGAGCAGGAAACGTCGCTGAAAGAACATTAGATTTCACCTTTGATAACGTCGCACCTAATTTGATAGAAGTTGATACCTCAAAGGGCAAGTTGATACCTGGCACCGGGGTTAGCAGCGAGGTAGATTTTGTTCAGGCGACGCTCAGTGATAATCTTGAAGATGGTCTCAGCCCCTCCGACTCCAGAATTCGTCTCATTGGCCCCGATGGCACTGTATTGGGAAGGCAAACACAGCCAGATACGGATAAGATCCGTTGGGTACTCCTATCATCCCTCTTGCCGACCGATGGACTCATGGATGGTGTATATACCATCGAGGTTATCGCAGCCGACAAAGCTGGAAACCAGACAGAAACTTTGCCGATACCATTTATTTATGATAATCGCGCACCACTTGTTACCTTAGGTTTTGACGAGGAATCCTCCTTTACACTCCATCAAGATACCATTTACCACGCACAGCCACTTTCACAGATCGTCGCAACCTTTGATGATGCACAGGGGGTTGGAGTCAATTTACAAGAGTCTACCCGGATTTCATTTGGTACAATCGGTGCTAACGGGCAGCTCAACCCATATTCCGGACGTGAGTTTCTGGCAAAAGAACGCAACCAGCTAACTTATATTTTAGAAACACCGCTGACAATTCGAGATGGCAGCCAAGATGGACGTTATGCGCTCAACGTTCAGGCTACGGATACGCTCGGTAATACGGAGACCTACAACTATTATCTTATCTATGATACGCAGCTGCCAACGCTCGTTTCTACCACGCCAACTGCCAATGAAACCGTCTCGAATCTATCACAAGTCGAGGTCGTACTTGATGAAAAAACCAGCGGCATTGATTTCATTCAGAGTACCTTCCGCCTGACTCGCAGTATAGATGGAAATCAAGTTGATGTGCCTGTCAATGTTACGCGTAATGGCACAAATACGGCTACGCTGACGCTCGCGCAACCGATTGCCTTAGACGGTTCGGATGATGGCACCTACACAATTGAAATCACACCGACTGACTTAGCCGGCAACCTCGGTGTTACTGTCCGACGAGAATTCTATCTCGTCAGTCAAAGCCGACCTGAGATTCGACTGACAATGCCCGAAACCACAACCGTCAATAATTTAACGACGGTTGTCGCCGAACTCAGTGGATACATCGGTGCCGGTATTGATCTTGATGCCTCAACACTAACTGTCAGAAACGCTCAAGGCAGTCTTATCACATCGACTGAACTTGAACACGATGCAGTCAATAACCTGTTAACTTGGAACATAGAAGCACCCCTGCCTCGTGACGGTAGTGCCGATGGCGAATATACCGTAACCGCAACGTTTGTTGATTTTACTGGACAACGCTTAACACAACAATTCCAACTGCTTTTAGACACACAATTTCCGATAATTGAGAGCGTACAGGTTGCAACCGAATCCCAACCAGAACTTTCTACGGATACTACTACAACTGTTGCCGAAGGCTTTTCACAGATCATCGTAACTTTTGAGAATACACAAGAAGGTGCTATTAGCGGTATTGACTTTATCAATACAGGCATTGCACTTACCAATCCGGCGGGTGAAAACATTGTTGTTAACCGGGCTGATAATGGACAAAGTAGCCTAACACTTGATTTCCAAGCCCAGACCCAGCCCGGCGAGTATGTGCTTTCTATCACACCGCGAGACCTCGCGGGTAACCAAAGTGCGGCTCCATTTGTTTACCCCCTACGGATCGATGTGCTTTTGCCTACAGTTAGCTTGGTACGCATTAGTGGTAAACTCGGAACCATCGTTTACGCGAACGGCGATGCCACGAATATAGTCGCTACTTTCGCAGATTTGAGTGGTGCTGGCTTGGACTTGAATGACGGCGGTTCAACGATCATCGTCACTACTGAATCAGGGCTGCCCGCACCCGGCGTTACTACCTCCAATGGAATAGATCAGTTGACGTGGACCCCCACAGTTCTCCCGATTGATGGCAGTGCTGATGGTCGATACACCGTCATCGTTACACCGAAAGACATACTCGGGAGACAAGGCGATGCTGTCTATCGCCAGTTCGTTTACGATACACAAGAACCACGTATTACCGCTGCTACGCCAGTGTCATTGAATCAGCCCGCCACTTATATCGGCTTTCTCACACAATTTCAGTTTACCGTTGAAGATGTGGGACCTGCTGGTTTAGAGTTGGCAGAGCAGACGATTGAGCTCCTTGATCCCCAAGGCGCAACCGTCAATACCACATTCACGTTTGATGAGATAAACAGTCATTTGTATCTCACCCTTGATGCGCCCCTTGCGCAAAATGGTAGTGTAGATGGCACATACACAGTAAAAGTATCTCTTGTTGATAAAGCAGGAAATATTTTAGATTCAGAGCAAACCTTCGTTTATGATTCTCAAGTCCCTCAATTAGCCTCGATCTCGGTAAATACTGAGCCATCGATCGAACTCGTGCCGCAAGAAATCACCGAGATTTCGGAATCTATCAGCAGCATTAGGCTGCAATTTGAGGAAGCGACACGGGTTGATTTTACAAATACCGTGGTTGACTTAGTTGGCCCGGATAATCAAGCAATTGCGCTCAATATTTCGGTTGACGGGCTTACACAACTTACCGCACGTTTTGTTGAACTGACACAAACTGGATTGTACACGCTCTCCGTCACACCACAAGACATAGCAGGCAATGTTACCCAAGGGGCTGTGCAATACTTATTTCGACTTGTACTCCTTTTACCGAGCGTAAGCACTGTTGAATTAGGCGGACAGACCGGGGATGTCCTGTTCCTCAACGGCACTGATTCTACGATAGTTGCCACTTTGGTAGATCCAACTGGCACCGGACTTGATTTGGGTGAAGGCGGGTCAAGCATCGTTGTGACAAGTCCCACAGGCGCAGTTATTTCAAGTCAGACCCGCGCAAATGGCACGAATCAGTTGATATGGCAACCTATATCACTCCCAACGGATGGGAGTGCCGATGGCGAATATACCGTGGCGATCACACCCATTGATAAAGCGGGACGACAAGGCAAGGTCGTTTATCGGCAGTTTATTTATGATACAGAAAGCCCGCGTATCACTGCATCCTCTCCCATAGTGCTGAGTCAACCTGTATCTTATATCCCGGGAGGCTTGAACCAATTCTCGTTTACTGTTGAAGATGTCGGACCAGCGGATCTGCTTTTGGAAGCGCAAACAATTGAGTTGATAGATAGTTCCGGAAGCACCGTCCCCGCAATGTTGACTTATGACGAGTTGACAAACCAACTTTATTTGACACTACCGTCCCCGTTCGCTCGAGATGGAAGTGTCGATGGTGCGTATACAGTAAAGTTATCCATCATTGACAGAGCTGGTAATACCTTGGATTTAGAGCATCTCTTGATTTATGATTCTCAAGTGCCTCAACTCTCCTCAGTCACAGTAAATACTGAGCCGCCGGTAGAACTTTTACCACAAGAGGTTACCGAGATTTTGGAGCCCGTCAGTAGTATTACACTTCAATTTGAAGAAGCAACGAGAGTGAATTTTGCAAATACCGTGATTACGCTCATTAATACTGATGCCACTGATGCATCTGGTCAACTTACGACCGTAGCAATTCCACTGACATTGGAAGATGATGGTATATCTCAGATGACCGTTAGTTTCCCCGAATTAAACCAAATCGGCACGTATACCCTCTCTGTCACACCACAAGATATAGTGGAGAATGTTGCAACGGGTGCTTTTAATTACACTTTCATTCTGGATATACCGTTGCCGAGTGTCAGTTCTGTTATTATAGGCGACACCGAGACAGCGACTGGCGGCGACATCGCTTATGTCAACGCAAGCAACATAACCATCGGCGCGGAACTTCTTGACCCAACAGAGACAGGGTTATCCTTTGGTAGTAACGGATCCGATATTACGGTGACGACCGTTGACGGGACAGTCGTCCCCGGTGCAATAGGTTCCAATGGCGAAAATCTACTGCTTTGGCAACCCAGAACGCTCACGACGGATGGCACTACGGATGGACGATACCGCGTATATGTTTTCCCTGTTGATAAAGCCGGCCGTCAGGGCAGCACCGCTTATCGTGAATTCATTTATGATACACAAGAACCAGAGATAACACAGGCTGGACCGATTGATCTAACGCGACCGGTCTCCTATATCAGTCAAAGTCTAACGCAGCTCCACTTCACTGTCGCAGATGTCGGGCCCGCAGAACTTGAGCTATCGGATCAGAAAGTCAGCCTACGCGATGGAAGCGGCAATTTAGTTCCGGCGCAGCTGACTAACGATACTAATAGCCAACTCTTTCTCACGCTTGACCAACCCCTACCGCTTGATGGGAGTATGGATGGCGAGTACGCTGTCGCCGTTGAATTGATAGATAAAGCCGGGAACGCCTTCACTGTTGAACACCAGATTGTCTATGATACCCAAGCACCAACGCTTGTTAGCACAGTCCCTGCTGATGGCTCACATCTCACCGAGGATATCACACAGATACAAATAACACTTAATGATGAGGGCGGTAGCGGAATCGACTGGACAACGACTACGGTGACATTGGTTAACCCGAGCGGGCAGCAAATATCAGGTGAACTTGTCAGTAACGGCACAACAGCACTAACACTTAGCACAAATCAGCTCGTTGAGGATGGACGATACATCATCCAAGTTCGTGCGGCTGACCGGGCAGGGAACGGGAACGCAACCCTCTTTGAACGGAATTTCTTATTGTCCAGGCGCTTGCCTACAATCGTTTCAACAGAACCGGTCACTGCGCCAGCGGACGAGGCGTTCACGAATGAAGAAATTGAACAAATAGAAGTCGAACTTGAAACAGATGATGAAAATCATCTATCAACGCTTCGCCTCTTAAATCCGGGGGATCAACTTGTTGCTGGCCAACAACAACGCGCATCTGGCAGATTAATCTATAATCTGGTACGCCCCCTCGCGACTGACGGTTCCGATGATGGCCTCTACACAATTGAGTTTACGCCAATTAGTGCTTCCGGACGCAGCGGTGAGGTTCAACGATTGACCTTCACCTACGACACGCAGGCACCGGAAATTGAGAGCGATGATATGATTAATCTCGTTGTCGCACAACCTGGGGTCAATAATTCGCTGACAGAAATTCGCGTCAACCTTACGGATGATACCTCCGGTATTGATTGGAAAAACCTCGACGAGGACTGGCTAACTTTTGAACGATTATCGCCAAATGCAGCCGAGATTTCAGGACGAGTTGACGACGATGAACAAGGGAATCTCACTTTCCGCCTCGCGGCTCCACTCGCAGACAACGGTTCTGCTGATGGTGAGTACCGAATTACCCTTACCCCCAAAGACCGAGCCGGGAACGACGATAAACCTTATGAAAAGGTCTTCATCTACGATACCAGCCCGCCAATGATTGATACCGGGACACTGCTCATCAACGATACACCGCTGCTTATTGACATCAATGCAAACGATTATCCGACCGCAATTTCTACAACGGGGGGTGTGGTCATACAAGCAAATATCTTTGACACAGGTTTGGGAGTCAACCTCGCACAGTCAAAAATTACTGTTAGGGCACCCGATGGATCCGAAGTTTCTGGTAACACGCAGCAAAACGGGGTGGACACCATCATCTTCAAATCCGATGGGTTATCACTTCAAGGAAATTATCAGGTTACAGTTATGAGCATCGGAAACGACTCCGAACTCCTCGGATTCGCTCCAACCGATTCCATTACAACGGAATTCCTCTACGAGACAGATGAACCTACCGCTGCTTTAACCAGTGATGGCGGCGCAACCGAACTCACTGATGAGCCACTACCGTTAGAAGGCACAGCCTCTGACCCCGCTGGCACACAGCGAATCGATCAAGGCGAAATGCCAGTGCCAGCGTCTGGTGTCTGGCTCGTCGAAATTGTAGGCACCGGGCCCGACGATCAGCCAATTGACCCGGTAACTGCTCTTGATGACAGCAACGCGCAAGAAGAACCCTGGAGTCGTTGGTCAATTGACTTCTTGCCGACGCGTTCCGGTGAATACGACTTAGATGTCCGTGTCACCGACAATGCCGGAAATTACGCCGTTTATGACATCGGAAAGTACACAATGTCTGTGTCTCTCACCTTCCGCGGCTCGACATTTGGGTGGCCAAATCCGCTCCGCCTTTCAC
Organism: Candidatus Poribacteria bacterium; assembly: GCA_009843785.1. Lineage (GTDB taxonomy): Bacteria > Poribacteria > WGA-4E > WGA-4E > WGA-3G > WGA-3G. The sequence continues at coordinate 13,230 of VYCT01000006.1, forward strand.
AACGAGATGTCGCCTTCTTCTCCTTTGATGTCAATGTACCACTCGGGGAGACCATCGAACTTACTTTGAGCATCTATGATTGGAGTGGAGACATGGTGCTATCACAAACCTATCCCGACGTTGTCTCAGGACAGCGGAATGATCAATTGGTTAAATGGAATTTGGAGAACCAAGCAGGCACGCCTGTCGCCAGAGGACTCTACATCTTCCGTTTAGAAGCCGTTAATGCAGCAGGAAACCGCGCGAACACCGTTGGTAAGGTGCTTGTCGTTGACTAAGAAAGAAGTTACCAGTTACCAGAGGGAATAGTAAACAGTTACCAGATTAACTCCCTCTTAACTGGTTACTGGACACTGGTAACTTTAAAAAAGGAGAATTCATGATGCTGAAAAGGGGAGCCGTTCTAATCGTAATGGCACTTCTCATAATAATCGCACCTGCCCCGAGGACACACGCAGTCGATATCCACGATGGCGCGGGGACAACTGGTGCCGCTTTCTTGAAAATTGAAGGCGGCAGTCGACCCGCAGGGTTAGGCGGGGCATTCGCTGGACTTGCCAACGATATCAATACCATCTTTTGGAATCCAGCCGGACTCACCGCCGTTCACGACCGGGAACTGACCGCAATGCAACACTTCTCGTTCGCCGACATTAACAACCAAACCATCGGGTACGCACAACGCATAGAACGGCTCGTTTGGGGCGCAAGTTTCCTCGGAAGTTTCACAGAAATTGAACGCCGACAGGGACCAACAGAAGACCCGGATAGCACCGTAACGGTCGGTGGATTTGCTACGGGTTTATCTCTCGCTTATCCACTCGGTGAGGCAATATCAGTCGGTGGTACAGCGAAGATAATTTCAGAGCAGTTGGATATTCAAAACGCCTTCGGTGTCGCAGCGGACATCGGATTAGTCGCGCGCTTGCTTGATAATCGTCTCGGTATCGGTGTTGCTGTTCAAAATGCGGGGGTCTTAGACGGTGGGGAAAATTTGCCTATGGCACTCCGGGCCGGACTCGCTTACAGAACATGGAAACAACCCGCTGCAGAAGCAGAGACAGATAAACTGATGCCCACACAAGAACTATGGGCATTCGTCGCAGACGCACACCTCCCGCTTCTTGATGCAAATCCAAGTTTTCATGTCGGCATAGAGCGGTGGTTTTACGAGAGTATCGCGGCACGTATCGGATATCGAATCGGTTTCAACGAGAACCCAAGCGACGGATTATCACTCGGTGTCGGTGTACGACGCAGCGGTGAAGACATGTTAGCCAATATCGACTTCCAGTTCGATTACGCTTTCGTACCAGATGCTTATGTCGGCAACGCACATCGCGTCTCTTTCATCACGCGTTTTTGAAGTTACCAGTTACCAGTTACCAGTTACCAGTTACCAGACAAGAGACTTCTTAACTGGCCACTGGTGACTGGTTACTGGCGACTGTTACACACTCGCCTCAAGCATGCGTTCAATTGGCGCGCGGGCTTTGTCTATCGTCTCAGGACTCAGCGTAATCTCATATTCATCAAGGCTCTCATCCCGATCAATCGCCTCTAAGATGTTCGCGATTTTGCCCAAGTTCACTCGTGCCATGTGTGAACATCGAACCGAACACGCCGTCCAGAATTGAACTTCTGGAAATTCCTGCGCAAGGTTAGAAGTTAACTCACATTCCGAAGCAACAAAGGCACGTTCGAGTCGGTTCGCCGCAACACGTTCCGCTATATCCTTCATAATCTGACTGGTACTGCCGTAAAAATCTGCTTCCTTTAACACATCCGGACGGCACTCCCAATGCGCATACAACTTACGGTCGGAATGTCCTTTCGGGATTTCAAAGGATTCACGGATGCCCAGAAGATCGTCAAGTGTGAATTTTTCGTGGACCTCGCAAACTGCACCGCGTGCCGTGTTATCTTTGCCCGGATAGACGACATTTTTCTCGTCTTTCAGTTCTTCCTCCAAATTCTGTGCGAAGAAAATATCCGGAACAAAAATCAGTGTATCCCCCGGCATGGATTTGGCAATGTGTGCCGCATTTGCTGACGTACAACAAATATCCGATTCGGCTTTCGCATCCGCGTAACTATTAATATAGATCATTACCGGCGCACCCGGATAGAGGGATTTCAGCTCCCTAACATCTTCAGCACCGAAGTTATCGGCGAGCGAGCACCCCGCTGTTTTATCAGCAACTAACACCGTTTTGCTTGGATTCAAAATTTTTGCTGTCTCCGCCATAAACGGTACACCGTTAAAAATTAGATACGGCGCTTCTGTGTTCGCGGCGTACATGCTCAAGCCGAGTGAATCACCCTGCTCCTCTTTTTCAGACAACCCAAAGACGAGCGGCTCCATATAGTTATGACCAAGCATCACAACGTTATGTTTCTGCTTCAAGGTCCGTATTTTATGGACAGTCTTCGCGTGAGCCTCTATGTCCAGAAACGTTAAGCTCGGGTGATGGCGCTTGTACAACTCCTGCTTAACGTCTTCAACGCTGAGATCCGTTGTACAGTCCGGTGCATCTGTCGCGTGGGAAGTTTCTCCCTTAGAATGCATGACAGTCATCTTTTTGGCACGCTCCAAGTCGATCGCTAATAAAAAGGTCTGTTTCTCTACAAACTCATGAAAAATTTGTGAGGCTTGCCTAACTTAGAAGGACAGAGACGACAAACTACAGACGCAATTAGCGAAACTTTTTTATTGATTCCTATTAGGA
>VYCT01000181.1 GCA_009843785.1 Candidatus Poribacteria bacterium
GATCTTTGTTAGGGCATAACTCGAAAACCCGTATAAGTTAATAACGCGAGCAATTAAGAAAGGAAAATAGATGTTAGCAGAAATACGTCAAAGAGAAGGGGTCATCGTTATTCGACCCACCGGACGCATGATCGGTGCCGCAAACGCTGAAATTCGGGAGCAAATTAATGAGGAACTTGAGGAGCATTTCGATTCTCCGAAGGTCATCTTTAACCTTGAAAATGTCACCCGTATGGACAGTAGCGGACTCGGTACGCTTGTTTCCGTGAACGTGACTGTCTCTCGTAAAGGTGGACGCACAGCCCTTGTCAATGCCGGTGCACATATCCGCAACCTGCTTATCCTCGGCCGCTTAATGACTGTCTTTGAGACTTACAACAGTGAAGAGGAAGGGATCCTCGCGCTCACCTCTGAGAAGACTTAATAGAAACAGGAGAGCCATTTAAGCGACTATAGTTTATAGTCGTAAAACTAAATGGCTCTAACACATAAGGAATCACACCTTTCGCCTCTACGAAAATTTCCGAGAGGAAACCAAGATACGGAAAAGGAAATTTATGGCAAATCAGAACCTTCCAACGTTTACTGTCGATGCTGGTTTCCACGATCGAGATGGGTGCCCCGTTAGTGCTAACGTTGACCATCCAGGGGTCAGCCAACTTCACGATCATGCGGTCACCTTAACAGATGTGGCATCAGGTAAAGCTATCGCAGCGCAGTGCTACGCCAACGAAGATGGTATTACGACCTTAAACTGGATACTTGATGGACTCGCCGCCGGCGAATCGCGTACTTATACCCTTGCAGAGGGGAACGTTGCTGGCGAATCCGGCGTTCAGCTCAATGAAGCAGCTGAAACTATCGCTGTCGCACTCAATGATCGCCCCTTTACAACATTCCGCTATGCAAAAACACAGTATCGTCCCTACTTCTTTCCCGTCCTCGGTCCCAATGGCTGCGAAGTGACCCGCGGTGAAACAAGCGAAGTCTCGAAAGATCACGTGCATCACCGTTCACTTTACGTCGCCTATGGCGAAGTTAATGACGTTGATTTGTGGGGTGAAGGGAGCAATTCTGGAAGAGTCGTGCATCAAGGCTTTACACACAAGCAAGGCGGTGCTGTCGTCGGCAGGATTTATACACATAATAACTGGGAGACACACGCTGGTGATGTCTTGATGACGGATAAACAGAACTTCCGAATCTATAACCTATCTGAGGCTGCTGCGCTTATCGACTTAGACCTCAGCTTCATCGCTTCGGCTGGGGATGTTCATTTCGGAGATACCAAAGAAGGCGGCATCATGTCGATCCGAGTCCATCCCTCAATGAACGCTTCAGATGGCGGAAAAATAGAGAACGCTTTTGGCGGAATCAATGAGGCGGAAACTTGGGGGAAACGTGCGAACTGGTGCGATTATTCTGGCGTTGTTGACGGGACACCTGTCGGTATCGCTGTGTTCGATCATATTGTCAACCCACGCTATCCGACGTATTGGCATGTGCGTAACTACGGGTTAATGGGAAGCAATATCTTCGGTGGTGGTACTTTTGAAAGAGACCCATCTAAAGATGGATCCTACACACTCAAACACGGTGAAGAGATGCATTTCCGGTTCCGTGTCCTGATCCATGCAGGCGATGCCACCGTTGGAAAAGTCGGGCAGAAATACCACGATTTCATCAACCCACCTACCGTTGAAGTTTCCTAACCCTTCTAATAGTCGTCAGTGGTTAGTAGAGCGTGTGGCAGTTGTGAGCATTTCTAACTGACACAAACGGGTTGCTGATAGCCGACAACTGGTAACTGATCGCCATTAAAGGAGTTTCACAGATGCCTATCCCAACGATTCATGTGGGATGTACCCATTTCGCGCACGGTCGCTTACAAGCACAAGTCAATTCGCACGGGTTAGAGCCTGTCGCGTGTGTGGACATCAACCTTGAAGCCGCACGCGATGGGGTATCATCAATAAACGGTGCGCCTGAAGGCTTAACAGAACGTATCTACACGACCATAACCGAAGCAAAAGCGAAGCACGATGCACAGGCGTGCCTGATCTATGCCTCAACGACCGTTCACGCCAAGTTAATCGTTGAAAGCCTGAACCTCGGTATGCATACGCTCTGTGTCAAACCCATTGCGACAACACAGGCAGAATTCCACGACATTATTCAGGCACATAAAGCGAATCCAGGCTTAATGCTTGTCCAAGGGCAGAACAAACGTTGGAACCCCGCCGCTGCGAAAATGCGAGAATGGCTCCGCGAAGCTGGCGGTATCGGTGAAATGTTAGCTGGGGAGTGTCGATTCTGGATCCGACAAAATCTGTACACTGGCCCCGATTCCCGACAACCTGATGCTTATGTGGATGGACTCTTTTTCCATGCAGGCTGCAGCCATCAACTTGACCAACTTGTTGCTGCAAAGGGGCTTCCTAAATACGTTACCGCGCATGTCCATAACCGCCGTGATCCTGAACTTGGGCAAATTGAGGCTTGGGGCACAGCAGGTGGTAACGCACTCATGGAATACGCAAACGGTGCACCTTTCTCTTATGCTGGCACGCGCGCCGGGCATGCCGGTCCCTTCGGTTGGAGCGGAAGTTGGAGTTTTCACGGCGAAGATGGTGACCTTCGCCGAGACGGGGGGCATCTGCAACTTTTCCAACTCGGCAAAAACGTTGAAGATTTAACGCTCCAAGATTTACACGCAGGACTCATAGAAGATGATCGGCTCCAATTTGATGCCTTTGCCCAAGGGATTGCCAACGGCACGGATCGAGACTGGATACAGGACACGACCCTCGGTACATGGATACTGATGGAAGCTTGTAACGAGTCGGCGCGAACACACGAACGCGTTGATGTCGAAGTGTTCGCCAAGAAAATGCTTGCTAAATAAAAGATGAAATTTTCAAATTCGTCTTCTTCCTGACCCACCTGACCGAACCGCAAGAAAAGTTTTAGGGATTCAAATTTGTCTTCCCCTGTTTTAAAGAGAGCGAAGCCCGTAATGAAGCAGATCGCTTATGGGCGAGTACGCCGCAAAATGGAGGGCGGATGTGCGGGGGGGACATCAAAGGTCAAATTCACCTGAATGAACCGCAAGGAAAGTTAAAAATATGCAATCTCCACACGGCTCAGCGTTCCGTCCGTCTGTGATGGGTCGGAACGGAATGGTTACTTCTGGACACGTACTCGCTTCACAAGCTGGTATTCAGACAATAATGGCAGGTGGCAATGCTGTTGATGCAGCCATCGCGACCGCTGTAGCTCTGGGTATGGTTGAACCTGCTGGTTCTGGACTCGGTGGCGACGGGTTTATCCTCATCTATTGGGCAGAAACCGGACAAGTTGAAGCGGTAAATGGGACTGGCCCGGCACCACGCGCCGCAACACGAGAAACCTACCTCAAGGACGGCGGGATCCCGATGAAAGGCATACGGAGCGTTTCTGTACCGGGAATTGTTGACGCGTGGCTTCTCGCACACGAACGCTATGGCGCACTCAAATTAGAAGACGTTTTCGCTCCAGCCATTTCACTCTGCGAAGACGGATTTCCTGTCAGTCACAGACTTGCGGGTGGACTTAAAGGCGAGAACGCTCGTTTCGCCGCCGAACCTGACAGTCGCGCTATCTTTACAAACGATGGTGAACCGATCCCCGCTGGTCAGTTCATCGCCAACCCTAATCTCGGTGCTACACTCCGAAAGATTGCAAAACATGGCAGAGATATATTCTACAAGGGTGAAATCGCCAAAACTATCGGCGAATTCAGCCGTGCGTACGATGGACTCTTAACCGCCGAAGACCTCGCTGATTACCATGCCCACTGGGCTGATCCGATACATGTCAATTATCGCGGGTACGAAGTCTATGAAATGCCGCCTAATTCAAGTGGGCACATCTTACTTCAAGAATTGAATATGGTTGAACTGTTTGATTTGCAAGCCTTAGGATGTAATACTGCCGAAAGTGTGCATCTGATGGTTGAAGCGAAGAAACTCGCCTTTGCCGACCGCGAAAAATATATGGCAGACCCTGACTGGGTGGATGTCCCGATAGAAGGGATGTTATCTAAATCCTACGCCGCCGAACAAGCCAAACGGATTGACTTGGAGACAGCCGCTTTCGATGTGCCTGCCGGTGGACCAGAAGCACACGAAGATACGACCTGTTTCTGTACCGCGGATCGCGCGGGAAACCTCGTCTGTGTACTACAGAGTATCCAATCCGGTTTCGGTTCCAGTTTGATTGCTGGGGATACAGGTGTCCTTTTGAACAATCGCATGACCTATTGGCATCTGGAAGCGGAACACCCGAATTGCTTGATGCCGGGCAAACGCGTTCGTCATACCATGAATCCTGTCATCGTCACGAAAGACGGTCAACCGTTCTTAGCCTGTGGCACCCCCGGAGCAGATACACAGGTTCAGACGAATTTACAACTCGTTACGCATATCCTCGATTTCGGAATGACACCGCAAGAAGCGGTCTCTGCTCCGCGTTGGCGCAGTTTACAAAACCCGATGGAATCTACGATTCCACACACTTGCTCGAATGACCTACAGTTAGAAAACCGGTTCCCTTCGGATACCAAGGATGGATTAGCAGAGAGGGAACACGAACTCGAAATCGTTGGGGACTGGGGCGGCCCGGGAAGTGCACAGATGATAATGGTTGATCCCGAATCCGGCGCGCTTATCGGAGGTTCCGACCCAAGAACCGATGGATACGCTGTCACTTTTTAGTCTCTACACAATAGGAGGATAATCATGAATAGCAGCATTAGGGGAGTCGTTGGACGTGCGCTTCTTATAACGACCTTTTGTCTTTTAACACCACTGGTGTGGGCAGCTGATACTGTTCTCTTTGAAGAAGATTTTGAGGATGTAACCCTCGAAGCAAGTATAATGGAACAGGTCAAAGATAACAAAGTCTGGTCAGGGACACCGCCTGAGGGTTGGGAAATTACAAACGAGAACCCGAAAGACCTCGGGATGCCTGAGTGGAGAACCTGGGCGATTGTTGACCTTGAGTGGTGGACGGCAACGGCGGAAGACCAGCGGCGTAGCGAGTTCACAGGGGTACACAATGACGGCAAAGGCATAGGTAACGGAGCCGTTTCTGATCCTGATGAGTGGGACGATTGGGCTGGAAATGGCGACCCTGACGCGATTAGCCGTTGGAATGGCCACTTAATTACGCCACCGATTAAAATCAAGGGCGCAGCAGCAAAGTCGCTCGTCTTAACGTTGGATTCGAGTTGGCGACCTGAAGATACCCAAACGGCTGAAATAACAGTGAGTTTCGATGGCGGTAAGGAAGAACGTATCCTACTTTTCAAGAGTGTCGGTATTGACGCAGGCGCGCACACCCTTGTTACGATTCCGACGCTCAACATGGATGAGGAAGATATAAAGGATGGAGAACAGATAAACGAAACGTTAGAAATCCCGATCGACAACCCCGCTGGCGCCGCTGAGATGATCATTAGTTTCGGTGTCATTGATGCACAGAACGATTGGTGGTGGGCAATAGATAATATAAAGCTCATTAGCACAGCATTTTCTGTGGAGCCAAAACATAAATTAGCAGTTAGGTGGGCAGAATTAAAATCCTAACAACACACCTCCTTCGTCGAGTTGTGAGCGACTATACCTCGTTTACTGTTCGGCGAAGATAGCCGTAAAGAAGGGCTGCACCCACCTGAAGTGTAGCTCTTTTTTGTATCTTGTTGGCTTTTAGGAGAAATTAATGAAAATTTTAGTTACAGGTGGCACAGGTCGCATTGGATCAAACCTCGTCAAAAAATTATTGGAAAAAGGACACGATATCCGCAGCTTTGTTTATCCGGGTGATGTCAATCGTGTCGGAAAATGGGACGGCACGGCACGCGTTGAAACCGTCCTTGGTGACCTGCGCGAATATGAGGATGTTAAAAAAGCCGTTGAGGGTGTAGATGCTATTTATCATATCGCTGCTGCCTTTGGTGGTCCCTTCAATAACCGTGAGTACTTAGCCATCAACGGCATGGGGACACTCAACATTTTGGAGTGTATCCGTGAGTTCAATCCGAACATTCACCGTCTCGTCTATGCCTGTACCGAAGCGATTTATTGGGAACTCACTGAAAAAGGCAGGCTTTTCGATGAACCCATCACTGAGGACATGGTTGCCAAGTACCATCACATGCCCTATTTCCTCACGAAATGGATCGGCGAAGAGTTGTGTATGACCTATCACCACCAATACGGTGTGCCTTCTACAGTGTTTCGGTTTGCGACTGTCATTGAACCGAGCGAATTCCTCAATGACGACGGATTACCCAAACTATTTGTCTTTAGCACTATCTATAACCGATACAAAAACTATAAAGGCAACGACTCTGTTGAATTAGAGACCGCAGAAGCCGTAATGAAAGCATGGAACGGAGAAGAAAAGTTTATACTCAAACGGAACCCTGACGGCCGTCCTTACAAAGAGCATTTTGCCGATATACGTGATATTGTTCAGGGATTGGTCTTAGGAATAGAAAAGGATGCTGCTGTTGGTGAAGAATTCACCCTCGGTGGCAAAGGTGTCTTTAATTTTCAAGAGGTTATTCCCTACCTATGTGAACGCTATCATAAGGATTTCGCTGATATAAAACTTCCGAATGCCAACTATTTTGAGTTTGATCTCAGCAAAATCAAAACGCTGTTGGACTTCAAACCCCAGCACGACTTGGCAAGTATCCTTGATGCTGCTGAAGCGATGCGTCGCGGCGAAGATGTCGGCATCATTCCGACAGGCGTTCGGTGGAACTAATATCAATCTTCCTCCGCTTTTCCTTGACAATACTGCCAACAATAGGTTAGACTTTTAAGAAACACATTGCCCCAAATTGCGTCTCTTGGAGGGTATCTACCGTGAAAAAATCCTTTGGAATCACCGCTTACTATTCACTTGCCTTGCTCACTTTTGCGTTCTTGACGCTGAATTGCACCAAAGTTGCCGTCACGCCGACACGGCAGGTCTCGTCAAGCACAAAACACCTTGACCGCCACATCCACGCAGTGCTTAAGAGAGAAGGGATTCAACCGTCACGCATAGCAGAAGATACGGAGTTTTTGCGGCGTGTGCATCTTGATCTGACCGGAAAAATACCGGCGCCTGAAGATGTCTTGGATTTTCTCAAAGACGGCTCTCCGAACAAACGCCAAAAAAAGATTGATCAATTGTTAGGAAGCGAGCCTTATATTGACTATTGGACTCGGTTGTGGGTGAACTGGTTAATCGGCAGACGTGGTGATAACGACGATCGGCGCATCGGATTAACAGCTTGGGTACAAGGTGCGTTGACGAAAAATATGCCCTACAATCAGTTCGTTCAAGAGCTCATCGCTGCGGACGGCGAACTAAAGGACAACGGTGCCGGAAACTATATTATGCGTTATGAGCGATCGCCTGCCGTGCTAACTTCGCACAGTTCGCGCCTCTTTTTAGGGCTGCCTATGCAGTGTGCCGAATGCCACGATCATAAGACTGAAGTTTGGAGCCAAAAAGATTACTACGGTATCGCCGCTTTTTTTAATGGTATTGAGAGTGAACAGAAGGGATACATCCAGACGATGGATATGGCGGGTAATGAGAAACGGATGGAAAATTTTCTGATTACCAACAAACCGCGAAAATCTATGTGGGTCGAAAGAATGGATGCAGAAGTCTCTCCACGCTTCTTAGGCGGCACGGAATATAAAGGTTCACTTACCAAAAGGCGCGAAGCTCTTGCCCAATGGATGACCGATCAATCAAACCCCTATTTTAGCAGAGCCATTGTAAACCGCGTCTGGAAACATTTTATGGGACGCGCCTTTGTCGAACCCATCGACGGATTTGGTGAAGAGAATCTCCCCACTAACCCGGAATTGTTGGACTGGCTCGCCGAGAATCTCGTCATTTACGATTACGATTTACAACACTTGATGCGGACAATTCTTAATTCAGAAACCTACCAACGTACCTCAGAAACGAATAAGAGTAATAAAGACGACGAATACTATTACTCACATGCGTATGTGAAACCCTTAAGTGCTGAACAATTTTTCTATTCGCTCCTGCAGGCTACCGACTTTGAAAGGCTTCAAGAGCACAAAATGAAGGGCCTTAACAGGCAGGGTGGCGAGAAGCGCATGGAAATGCTGCGAGACCTTGAACGCCAGAAACGTGAACATCTCGAAAAGTTTCTTTTTCTTCTGGATAACGGCGAGATGGAAGAGATTGAAGCTTTCAACGGCACCGTGCCACAGGCACTCATGATGATTAATGGGAACATGGTGAACGATAGTGCCAGTCACGGAGAACGCGGTAGCTTCGTAAATGATGTCTTGAAGAAATGGCGTGACCCGGCAGATCGCTTGGAGTATATCTATCTTAACGTTTTGTCTCGGTTACCAACTGCCAAAGAGAAAACCTATTTTCAACGCTATATGGAACGCAGCCTCTATCAGAACAAAGACTTGGCTTATGAGGACCTCTATTGGGTCTTGTTAAATTCAGCTGAATTTTCGCTTAATCATTAAGGGGAATTATGATAATAGAGGATAGTTATGGAAAGACCAGAAGCAATTCATAGATTGACTGATATTATTAATCAAGATTTACGACCACTTGCAGGGCAGTATAAAGTGCCTGTATTTTTTGAAGAGAACGGCAGCAAAAACAACATTTGGGTGAGTCAGGTCCTTGAATGGCATTTGGGGGTATATCCCAATTCGTCCCGATCCCCCAGCTTTTGGTCTTGGGAACTAAAAGTTATCCCATTGAAATGCTTGAAGAACGGAAATTTAACAGTACCAAGAGCAATGTTTATAACAACAATTGACACTTATTACCTGAAGCGAACGGATTTTGAAGCCAGTTACCTACACAGCATGTTGAGACAGATAATTGTTGCTGCAAGAATTTGGGAAAGTAAACAAGAGGAAAGATCAATCCTCCACAGTGTGACAACTTTCGATTTAGATGATCCTGAAGTCTATCGTCAAATCAAAGAGGATTATGACCTCGTCAGAGAAACGATCCAGACACAAGGGTTTTCTGCTGTTCATGGTAAAATGGGAGTATACATTCAACCCAAAGCGATAGTGCCAGGACATGAAATGGACTCAATAGCATTTTATGTGAGGACAGATTTCCTAAAAAAAATAATTTTACCGGCAACAGATGTGCATCCGTAGTTGTAGATAGGAGACCGTTAGTCTGTGTTTCCTAACCGCAACTGTTGGCAACCATTGTAGCATAGGCTGTTAGCCTGTGCATCTGAATCGTCCAAACCTTAATAGGGAAAAGGAAACGTATGAAAAGGCAAAGAAGAATGGCAATAGATCCAACTACGGGGCAAAAATATACGATAGAACTACCGGACTCTGAAATGGTCAAACAGGAGATTCTTAAACTTGATTATCCATCTAATGGAATCACCATAAAAGAGGCGACAGAAAAACTGGCGGAGAAATTTGGATTGTCTGATGAACAAAAAGCAGCAAAGACAAAAAGAGGTGAGCGGTATCTTGGCTTTTTTCATTATGAGGTAGTTGGTACTGAATTTGAAAAACTCTTAAAGGAGGGAGAATTGCAACAACCAGGAGGAAGGGGAAAACCTTATGTCCTCTCTCGCGAGATACCTCCGCCACCCCCTCCTGATGGAGATATTGAAGAGATTTATCAACAGATTAGAGAAAAAGTAGCTGAAGACTTGCTCCAGCAAATTAAAGCAAATTCCCCTGCTTTTTTTGAAAACCTTGTTATTGACCTGCTTGTTGAAATGGGATATGGCGGCTCAAGAGAAGATGCCGAAGCCGTGGGACGCAGTGGTGATGGTGGAATTGACGGTATTATTAACCAAGATAGACTCGGGCTTGATGTAGTCTATGTACAGGCGAAGCGATGGAAAAATAATGTGGGGGCACCTGAAATTGCCAGTTTTGCGGGAGCGTTAGCTGGACAAAGTGCTAACAAAGGTATCTTCATTACAACGTCCGATTTTACCAAAGCTGCCAAAGACTATGATGCTGCAGGTTTCAAGATCATTCTCATTGATGGAAAACGACTTGCACAGCTGATGATTGATCATAACGTAGGGGTTTCTACGGTAAAGACTTATGAAGTCAAGCGAGTCGATTCCGATTATTTTATTGAAGACGTTGGATAATTTTAGGGTTGGGAATAGGTAGAATCGGATAAGCATAAACTAACAGGTTATACATGCCCAGGCTAACGGTTTCCTATGCTACAAGGGATACGAGCAGGATGAGTCAAAATGAATTTAAATCGTTTTATCGTCGTAACTTGCCTCATATACAGACACCGGGGGCAACTCTCTTTGTGACATTCCAGCTTGCAGGATCTATACCACAGCACGTATTAGCGCAATGGAGAACGGAAAAATTACAATTCGAGAAAGAAAAATCAAGACTTCTCAGGTTGCAAAATGACTCCGAGTCTGCGTCAAGGCAACATAGACATTCTGCGGAAAAGAATAAACACTTGGAATGGAAACGGCAATGGTTCCGAAAATTTGAAAAAACCTTAGACAGCGCGGAAAGTGGTCCCGTATGGCTCAAAGATAATCGGATTGCTAAAGAAATAGCGAGAAGCCTGCATCACCGAGATGGAAAAATGTATTGCTTGGATTCCTATTGCATCATGTCAAATCATGTCCATGTTGTATTTACGCCGCTCGCAATTCAATCTTCCAAGACAGACATTGTTAATTCGGCGGAAAATATAGCACAAACGGAGGATTTGTGCTACACTCCACTTTCCTCTATTATGCAATCCCTGAAGGGGTATACGGCTCGCAAAGCTAATCAGTTATTAGGGCGGAGTGGTGTATTCTGGCAGCGAGAAAGTTACGATCATGTTATTCGGGACGCGAGCGAATGGCGACGGATTATTACCTATGTTCTTAATAATCCGGTCAAGGCTGGTTTAGTGGATACATGGGAAAAATGGCAATGGAGCTATTGTCGATTAGATTTTTCACCACAATCTAAAATGTGAGTTGGTATCACGTAGTCTTTTGTAGCATAGGCTGTTAGCCTGTGCCAGTGTAGTGTAGACTGTTAACAACGTGTTTCCGCTCGTCGGTGATTTTTCATTAGCTTTCCCCGAATTCTGATTCGTAGAAGTCTTTCACGATCTTTGAAAAATCAATCTAAATGTGATACGAATTGTCCGAAGTTTAGTAGGTGGAATCGGAAAAGCATAAACTAACAGGTTATACATGCACAGGCTAACAGCCTATGCTACAGAAGAAGACACGAAATAAGCACAGGCTAACAGCCTATGCTACATGAAATACAAGTAATAGGAGAATTCTATTATGAACAAACGTAACTTGTTCATCGCTATTTGTGGTATCACGCTCGGTATCGCTGCGATTGCGGTGTCGCAAACGTATTTTGAGGATAATTTTGATGACCCAAAGGAATCTGAGAAGAAATGGGTCGCTCTCTTTGGAGATTGGGAATTTAAGGCTGATGAATACCATCAACTCCAAAATGTCCCCAACTGCATGAGCGTCGTCGCTGACGAATTCTGGGACGACAAGTGGAACGATTATACCTTTGAGGTAAGAGGGAGTAAAATCAGTGGTGCTGAAGGCTTCTTGATTATGTTCCGATGCCAAGGCTTGATGCAACCCCGCAATCAAGCACTCGAAGACCATCCGCCGCGCATGGAAAAACTCAAACCTTCATTGGAGTACTGGTGGAACCTCGGTGGTTGGGGAAACACACGCTCACAGGTTGAATCCTGGGGTGGCAAAGGCGGTGCTAATAGCAATCACACGATAGAAGATGATGACTGGTATAGCATCAAGATTATCAATGAACCCGGTAGTTACACGCTCTTCCTCAACGATGAAGAAGTCGCGAAGGTAGATGATGACACCGAGAATGGTGTCGGCAGAGTCGGTCTCGCAACTTGGAGCACGGTTGCGAAGTATGACGATGTTTTGGTTTATGGGCCTGATGGTCCCTCGTTACCAGTTGATGCGAAAAGCAAACTCGCGACGACCTGGGCACATCTCAAATCCGAAAGATAGGGTTTAGCAGATTACGCACAACATAATGCGCGAGGGCTCGCTGTCTCGCGCTACCTTTATGCAAAAGATTTTAAATGCAAAACTACTTTTTACCGCCACGAATTGAATTTGGCGAGGGTGCCGTTCAAAACTTAGGCGAACATGTCAAGGCGTTTAAAAGCAAAAAACCGCTCTTGGTAAGTGATGCCGGTGTCATCAATGCCGGTCTTCTTGCCAAAGCGATAGACGCTTTAGAGACAAGCGGTTTGCCATCCGCCACGTATGCAGATATCGAGCCGAATCCGACAGATGTTAGCATTACACAGGGTGTAGAAGTCTACAACTCGGAAGCGTGCGATAGTGTTATCGCTGTCGGTGGTGGAAGTGTGATGGATGCTGCCAAAGCCATCCGCCTCTTGACAACCCATGCGCCACCGTTGGAACCTTATTACGCTGATGTCGGTGGTGTCGAACGGATTCGCGGCGATATGCCACCACTTATTTGTGTTCCAACAACAGCGGGTACTGGCAGTGAAGTCTCGCAAGGTGCGATCATTACGGATACGTCGTTCAACACGACCGATCGATGGCGAAAGCGGGCAATCGTTACGCCGTTGAACATGTCGAACATAGCACTGCTTGATCCCGGAATAACACTCGGTATGCCCCGCGCCCTCACTGCTGCTACGGGTATGGACGCGATTACACACGGTATTGAGGCGTATGTCGCGACGAAGTACCACC
Organism: Candidatus Poribacteria bacterium; assembly: GCA_009843785.1. GTDB lineage: Bacteria > Poribacteria > WGA-4E > WGA-4E > WGA-3G > WGA-3G. The sequence goes on from VYCT01000181.1 coordinate 12,818, forward strand.
CGATTGCCGAAGGTGTCGCATTGCAGGCACTCAGGATGTTGAGCGCGAATATCGAAAAGGTCTATCACGACGGTGGAGATGTAACCGCGCGCGGGGAAATGCTTTTGGGGTCGTGCATGGCAGCATTTTCATTCCAGAAAGGTCTCGGTGCAGTTCACTCTCTGGCGCATCAGCTCTCCACGGATGCGCCGATCCCGCACGGTGTCGCAAACGCTATCCTCCTCCCGCCTGTCATGGAATTCAACTTTTCGCATGCAACGGAGAAATACGCCGAGGTCGCGCGTGCTTTAGGTATAGATACCAGCGGCATGGATAATCGTGAAGCGGGGCATGCCGCTATAGAAAAAATCAAAGCATTCAACGCGGAATTAAATATGCCGACAGGGCTCGGAGACGCGGGTTTGGACGAAAAGAAAATTCCGAAACTTGGCGCAGATGCGATGCTCGATCACTGCCACAAATTCAACCCGAGAGTCTGTACGGAAGCGGATATGGTAGCGTTATTTGAGGTAGCATTTTAGTGCAAACTAAAACTTGCTATTCAAAAGTAGGTAGGTCAATCGGCACAATCCACGCCCGTGTTAGTGCGGGTTTATACGCATTATCGCGTAAATAGTCTGACGTTTGCCACAAACAGAGATGCTTGCCATCTGGTGTCCAGACAACAGATGTCAATTTCATTGCGGTTCGCGCAATAGGATATTTCTTGCCGCTCTCAAGATCGTAGACCCAGACCTTCCAGCGGATGCCTTCGCAATCCTCACGTTCCAAATATGCTAACTGTTTCCCAGTTGATGACCAAGCGGGCGACGTGTGTTTCAAAATCTGGCTCTGTGTCAGTGCGGGTGCCGACGCTGATATGTGCAACTGCTTATCAATCCGCTGACCGGGACGATTGCTACCCGATAAAACATAAGCCAGCTGCGTCGCATCTACCGACCAGTTGAGTTGATGCACCTGCTGATGCTGTGTTTGAATTTCTTTTAAGCGTTGTCCCTCTATATCTTGGATACGGATACCCGCATATTTTGCGTTATTCACACCGAAAGCGACGCGTGTGCCATCCGGTGCCCAAGCCGGGGCGGCAAGATAGGTGGCGGTGCGCTGTCGGCGTTCAATCGGCACCCGCGCAATCGCCCGTAAATCGCTGCCATCGCTATTAATACGGTAGATCACATCCGTCTCTTTTTCGCGTCTTCTAAAGACCAAACGGTTTGAGGTAGGTGACCAAGCCGGTCCTTCGCCACGAACTAACTGTTTGATCCGTCCGAACTGCCAATCCACTGTATAGATATAGCGGTCTCCGTCTTCGTCAACCTCAAACGCCAAGATTCTGCTGTCCAGCGACCAAGAGACATGAGGATTATAGAAATGTCCAGTGAAAAGTTTACGCGCTTGTTCCGCGTTCCGGTCCATAATCCACAATTCATTCGCACGCCAATACCGACTGCCGACATCATTCCTTTTCAGAAATGCAATCAGCTCACCATCGGGGCTCCAACGGGGGTACTCCGCCCCTTCAATCAATTGCATCTTACGCGGAGAAGCAGCCGGAAGCCCGCGCCTACGCCCCAAAGTTGTATTGAACATGATACCATCAGTATCTTTAAACGCTCCAAAAGCAAACTTATCCATCCATCCTCGGACACCGTTCGGGAGTTCAACTTCATACCAACCGTCCGAAGTTTGCACAATCGGTAAGTGTACGCCATCGTTGAGGTTTAACACCACAGCCATGCCTTCTTTATTTGCGTAAACCGGTGCCGTGTCATGCACCACAACACCCATCTGCCGAGTGTCCGTCGCTTGATTTCGGTTGGTGAGGTTTGTAACTGCGCCAGCGTTTGTGAATGCATAAACGCTACCATCGCCGGATGCAGCATAGAGGATACCGTCAGAGATGGCAGGTGCAGCTTCGACAAATCCGCCGAGTTGATACGCCCAAGTCTGTGTCTTTGATGCCATGTCAAAGGCGTGCAGCTGCGCGTCGCGCGCGCCAATGTAGACGGTGCCATTTGCTGTTACAGGATAACTTTCGCTTCCTGCTGTCTGACTTCGCCACACCTTCGCGTTGTGTTGCGGGGAAACCGGACGGAACACCCCATTTGCACACCCATATTCAATACCACGGATCTGGATTGTCCTCTCACGTCTTGATTCAAGCGAACCTGTCCTCGCGTTCAGCACATAGATTTTTGACCGGAACGCGCCAACGTAAACCCGATTATTCGCAACAACCGGTGGGGCATCCATCCAATTTTCCGATTTGAATTCCCACAGTTTTTCGCCTGTTTTTGCATCTAAGGCATAGACTTTATTGTTCCGGGCACTGAAGTAGACCCGATCTCCGAGCACTGCAGCAGAATAGCGGATAGCATCTCCGGCATCGAACACCCATTTAATACCCCACTGCTTCGCATCCAGTGCATACAACTTGCCATCGGTCGAGCCGATGTATAAAATGCCGTTCGCTATCACTGGGGAAGCGTAGAGGGGGCCCCCCGTCTTGAATTTCCACAGCAATTCCAGCGGCGGTGTGAGGCTTTTATCAGGGCTAATCCCAGAGAAGCCTAAATCGTACATGAATGTATGCCAATCTTCGGCACGCGGCGGCGTGACGGGTTCCATCACTTCGGAGGGTATGGGCTGCTGCCCCGTGGGTTGTTGTGACTGCTTATTTTCCTGTGAATCACAGCCCCACACCAACAAGAACATGAGAACCATCAGGTATTTTCTGTTCCGCAATCGTCTGACAATATGCACGAATAGCTGCCTCTCTTTACAAAATTCTAATGCATATCAATTTAGCATAGACCCCAATATAACGCAACCGAAATGTTAGCAAATGGCAGTCGTCTATCGGCAATCAGCAGTCAGGAGTTAGGTTGTGGTTGTTATGTCCGCTTTGCACGCCACCTGTTAACTCCGAACACCTGATGACTATGCCTCCATAGTTTTCCTTGAAAAATTCCACGAAAGGATGTTATAGTAGATTATGAAAATAAGTTTACATTTTATGAGATTTATG
>VYCT01000339.1 GCA_009843785.1 Candidatus Poribacteria bacterium
AATCTATTGATGAAATTATAAAAGTGTATAATTAATTAAAAGCTTTACTATAATGCGCTGATGGCAAACCTTATACCTGATGTTCATACCATTTCATCAAGAGATAGTTTTCAATGTTTTCCCTTCTACATCTACGACGAAGACGGCACAAATCGCCGCGAGAACATCACCGATTGGGCATTGGCACATTTCCGCACGCATTACGAGGACGACACCATCAGCAAGTGGGACATCTTCCACTATAACTACGGACTCTTGCATCACCCGGAGTATCGCGAAAAATACGAGGCGAACCTCAAGCGCGATCTGCCACATATCCCCTTCGCTACAGACTTCTGGGGGTTTGCGAAAGCAGGCGCGCACCTCGCGGAGCTCCACGTCAATTACGAATCCCAACCCGAATACGATAAACTTAAGTTCATTCAGAACCCGGACACACCGCTCGATTGGCGCGTTGAGAAGATGAAACTCTCGAAAGACAAAAGGCAGATTGTCTATAACAATTTCCTGGTGCTTGATGGGATACCGTCGAAAGTCTTTGACTATCGGCTCGGCACGCGTTCTGCGTTAGAGTGGGTCATCGACCAATATCGCGTCAAAACCGACAAGCGGAGCGGCATCGTCAACGACCCGAACCGTCCCGACGACCCGCAATACATCGTCAAGTTGCTCGGCAAAGTCATCACTGTCAGCTTAGAAACCGTGGATATTATTGACAACCTGCCCGGATTAGAAATACAATGAACAGGAGGCGAACAATGAGATACGCGGACATATCAATTAAACTTTTCATATTTACAATCAGTCTATTTTTCATGATGCAGTTCGTTCCGATGGGGTTTGCTGTTACGAGCTGGCGTGAATCGGAACGCAACGGCGGTTGGCAAATCTGGATCTCGGCAACGGATTTTGAAGAAATACAGGGGATCGGCACCAGCAAAACCGAAGTCAAATTGGCTGAAAAAGCAACGAAACCGTGGTTATCGGAAGACATACTCATTGCTACGGATTTAGGCGGTTTCGCAGATTTTGAATTTGAGAGTCCAGTGGAAGGAGCAGCTTATATGTGGGGACGTATTGCGGATTTCCGTGGCGGTGGACAGTCTTGGTTTATCGTCCTTAACAGCCTAAACCATGCAGGAGAAGGACTCATATTTGGTACCCCAGGTCTTGCCTGGCAATGGGTTGGTAACAGAGACGTACCAGACTCAAAGTCTCCTACAGATCTAAAAAAAGGGAAAAATACCGCTCGTATCGTGCCTCGTGAAGCCAGGGCTGGTGTAGAACCGTTGTTTGATGTTTTCACGATCTCAACAAAACCCATTGAACCTACCGATGCCGACTTCAATGCAGCCCAAAAGCGAGGGCTCGCTGTTGAACCCGCCGATAAACTGGCGACGACATGGGCATCTATTAAGAACAACTTCCATGGTACATCCGTACAAAACTGAAGATGCAACACCACAAATATCCGCGTAATCCGAAGTTCAGACAACCTATAACCGAAAACTGGCGACTGGCAACAATGCCGCTGGTAATAGTCCTGGTATCAGTTATGTTTACAATACAAGCAACTGCTGACCAGTTCGAGGATTTCAGTGTCGATCCAAACTGGGAAGGCAGAGGGAATCGCACCGCCGAAAAACATGCCCGAACCGTTGTGCAAAACTTCGGCTACAGCCAAACGAACTATGCAGGTGGCGAGACAATCGGTGAGATCGGCGGACGCATCTCGCGTTCACTGACACCAGCGACTTACGCCACCGGTATCCCCACAAAAACGCTCAACGACCATTTCACAGCATCCGGCAAGTTCGCTGTTACCGAAGCAGACGGCAGTAGCGGGATGCTGATTGGTTGGTTCAATACGGATTCAAGCGGTTGGAGAACCCCCAATTCGCTGGCGTTCCGATTGGACGGCAACGGCGGAAAATACTGGGTGTTCTTTGAATACGGGACGCAAAATTATCTGACCGGAAGCGGCGCAACCTTTCAAGGGGAACGTTATCAGACAACGGAAACGCCACCAGAGCAGGCGGACGGCACAGTACACACATGGTCGCTGACCTACGACCCAAATGGTGCTGCGGGTAACGGTGAGATCACTTTTCTGATGGATGGCAATACCTATACGGTACCACTGGCACCCGGACACAAAGCCGATGGTGCAACTTTCAATCGTTTCGGCATGGTGAATATGCAGATTGCAGGGAAGGGGATGAACGTCTATCTCGATGACCTGAGCATTGACAGAAAATCGGACGATTTCACTGACGATCCGGGGTGGGAAGAGAACGGCAACCGCGTCACATTTGATGACAGCGAAATCCGACCCTATCATAACTTCGGATGGAGCGAAACGAACCACGCCGGTGGAACGCTTGGCGAAATTGGCGGACTGATTTGGCGCGCAGACGAGAGGAAACCTGAACAGGCAGGGTATTATGCCGATCGAATCGGTCATCTAACGATGGACGATACACTTGAGGCAGCAGGAAACGTTGCAATGCTTCGGGCAAGTGCTGACAGTGCCGTGCTGATCGGTTGGTTCAATTCCGAAACCTATATCGGTGCCCCACCGAGCAACTTTGTCGGCATCATGGTCGAGGGACCCAGTCGTATCGGACATTACTTCCGTCCTGTCTACGCCAACGCTAAAGGTCAGCACGAAATCATGAAGACCGGACCCGTGATTAAACCTTCTCGCACATCGCATCAGTGGCGACTCGCCTACGCACCGGATGCCAACAACGGAGATGGGCAGATGATTGTTACCTTCAATGACGAAACGGTCTCGCTGAATCTCAAACCCGATGTTCGCACCGGTGGTGCCGTTTTTGATCGGTTCGGGATGCTCTCATTCCAGCGCGGCGGACATTTTGTTGATATCTATTTTGATGATATTTCTTATACCGTCCAACAAAAATGATACTCGGTTAATTTTTCTCTTCAAATTATGCACCCTTTGCCCTTAAAAATAGTCTCTTTAATAATTGGATAGTAATGCTATTCCGACACGCACGACATAATAACGGTTTTGAAGCATTGGAAAAGGAGAATCTGGATGGTAGAAAATGATGTGCAATTAATCTACAGAACCTTATCCGGTGATGAGACGGCGTTCACTGCTTTAGTCCGAAAATACCAAAAGGGTGTCCACGCACTTGCCTGGCGGAAAGTTGGCGATTTTCACATCGCTGAAGAGATTACACAAGATACTTTCCTCCAAGTCCACAAAAAACTCACGACACTCCAAAACCCGAACCAGTTTGCAGGGTGGTTATATGTAATTACGAATCGGATGTGCATTCGGTGGTTGAAAAATAAGAAACCGACAATGCTATCACTGGAAAAAATATCCCGCACAGAAGTAGACAAATCTTCTTATAAACATTATATATCGGAGCAACGAGAGAAAGAGGCAGCGGAACAGCGCTACGAAATGGTTAAGGAACTACTGAAAAAACTACCCGAAAGTGAACGTACCGTCGTAACGCTCCACTATCTCGGCGAGATGACGGCGAAGGAGATTGGCAACTTCTTAGGTGTATCCGCGAACACAATCAAGAGTCGGCTCCAACGCGCAAGAAAACGTTTACGGTCCCAGAACGAGGAATCCTTAGTCCGTGAGATGCTCGGGAGTTGCCAATTACCCGCGGAACTCACAGAGAACATCATGCGGCACGTCGCCGATCTGAAACTGACACCGCCGCAGGCCGGGAAACCGTTACTACCGTGGGCGGCTTTTGGCACGGCTGTGCTTTTGATAGTTTTGATGTTCGGTACACATCATCAGTATCTCGCGCGCTTCCAGCAGCCCTATAGTTTTGAAGCAGAATCTGAACCGACAGTTGAAATCGTTGACGCGCCTATCAAACTTCATCTGCTTTCCAAACCGGCTGTCCGAAATCAGATTGGGCGTGCTGCTACCGCCACTAAAAACATCGGAACCGACTTACGGACTTCTGAAACGGCTGTCGCAACCCCGACAACGGCGGATTTCCCTCCTACATTTTCGACTGCCCCGTGGACACAGATGCCGGGACCTCAAAGCGGTTTCGTATTTGACATCTTTGCGACATCTCAAAAGACACTCTACGCGCGTTCGTCAATCGGTGTCTACAGATTAACGGCGGATGCGACTGTGTGGACACCCGTAAATGTTGATATCTCAATTGAGCAACTCCGTATACCTATGGCAGAGCATGCAGGCACCCTCTATATCGTCGCTGCCAATGAACTATTGGCTTCAACCGATGATAGCGAGACGTGGAACGCATTAGGAACTCGACCTACGGGGAATTCTGTTGAACTCATCGTGATAGATGCAGCAGATGGACACAACGCACCCGAGCGTGTTACGATGTATCTCGCCCTTTTTAACAGAGGCGTTTTCCGATCTACCGATGCTGGAAAGCATTGGACACACGTAAACAGTGGGTTGGCAGGCAGAAAAATTTACAAACTTGCTGCAATTGGAAACACGATTTTTGCCGGTACAGACAGAGGCCTGTACCGGCTCAACTCAGATATTTGGGAGCAATTGCCGATAGATGCGTCCCAGACGATCCATGGCTTAGCGGTCTTTGAAGATAATCTCTATATCGGAATGGGTCCAAGTGTGCCGCGGATCAGGTATGTTAATGGTTTGCGCACAGATAGGATTCTCCGATCAAAAGATTTAGGAGCATCGTGGACTGAGATAACACCTGAAAACGAATTCGGGCTTTTCGCAGTACTCACGGGGAGAGGGCTATTAGTTGTCGGTGAAATGATCTTCGTATATGGGGTTGAACAGTTTCGTTCAAGAGATGGTGGGCAGACTTGGACACAGCTTGGATTTGACGTAAATTCCCTCGCCTACGTAGCACATAATGAAAATACTTTATACAAAACTGGAGAATACGGTATTCATCGTACAACCAACGGGGGTGAATCGTGGCATCCGTTTATGGATGGGATGATCGGCACGGGTACCCGAGATATGGTGGCGTTCAACGACAATCTCTATGTGCATACTAACAGCGGTATTGTTCAATCCGTTGATAGCGGTGAATCGTGGACAACCATTCCGGTGAATGCCAGCGAGCACGTACGTGAACCGTCAAAAAGGAAGCTGCCTGACAACAATTTCTATTGGGATTCAAAGTTAGTTATTGCTGACAATGTGCTTTACGGGATTGCGGCTGAAAAAGATAGTCTACGTATCTCGCGTTTATCTGTCAGTGATAATATGCTTGTGCCAATTCACGGAATACCGGCTTTTGATGGCAAAGATCTGTCCCCTGCGGTGTTGCAAGCGATACAGCAAGCACAAGGCATTGACCTTTCTGAGGATCCTGAAGCGGTTGAGGAATTGTACCTTATTGAAAACCATGCGAGAGCTGGGGCATTTGCTGTCAGCGGCGATACTTTCTATGTGGAATACAAGCGGAAACTCTTCAAATGGAAACCGGGCGACCCTGAATGGAAAAATACCGGTTTAATAGATACTGGGAAACGCCCTAATGACGGTTCAAAAAATGGGTTCAAATTGGCGGTCTCAGCGGAAACCGTCTACGTCGGTAAGCGAGACGGTAGGCTCTTTCAGTCGCTTGATGGCGGAAACAGTTGGCGCGACATTACACCCAGTCTGCCCCTGCGTTTTACTCAGTTCAAGGAGATCGCCTTTGTCGATTCAACGGCTTACGTCGCAACGGACAGCGGTATTCTAACTTCACAAACCGGCGCACACTGGCGTGTCCTGACCGATACCGCAGGTGAGCGTATCGTTATAGACAGATTTGCCGTTGGTGGCACCAGTGTTTATGGGGTTGGCGATGCCGGTGTCTATCGTCTGGATGACCGTAGACCATCGAAGCAGATTTATCCAAGCGTACCAGATAAAGTCCTCTCACTCGCCGTTAAGAACGACAAACTTTATATTGTTACCAGACATCACGGGATGTTTCAGATTCCACTTGAAGAAGGGCAAAGTTTAGTTCAAAAATAAATTAGAACTTGGGCAGTTCGCGGAGGTGACGAATGTTAGTGAAATTTCTAATCATTGTAACAGCCCTGTTTTTATTCACTGTCCCTGTTTTCGCAGGCACATTTTTGGAAACCTTTGATCGCAAAGAGTTGGACGGATGGCAGGAAATTTGGGTGGATAAGGGACCCGCTGTCTGGGAGATTGTTGATGATCAACTGCACGCAGAAAGTCGTGAGGCATATATTCATTTGCTAACAACTGGGGATGACACGTGGGAAGACTACACTGTGGAACTTGATGTTAAGCCGCTAAAAAAGCACGGTATTGGCGGAATCTCAATCGCTGTGCGGGTTGATAGAACTTGGTTAGTTTCCTGCGATATTTCTGATCCAGTGATTATAAGGGGGGATGATCCTCCGGTTCAAGAGGAACAAATAAGTTGTGGTGCTACTGGTTTGCACCGGCCACTGCCACCACGTGCCATTCTTATCGATGAACCGCACCCACTTTTAAGATTAAACAGATGGGCACATCTAAAGTTAAGTGTTGAAGGCGATATCTTTACCTTCTGGCTTAATGGTGAGCAGATTATGGCACCTACGCAACTTCTAATTTTCAGGGGGATTGATGTCTTTGCTAAAGCTAATTTTCCAGACTTTCAGACCGGCGGTGTCGGTTTTGGGCTCTGGAACTATACGGCAATCTTTGATAATATCACTGTCACGGGTGAGAGCGTTCCAAATGGCGGTGATTTCGCCGTAACGCCCCAAGAAAAACTGGCGACAACCTGGGGTAACTTGAAGAAATTTTAGATACACGGCGAAGCAGCAATCAGAAAATGTTTCTAAGTAGCTGCCGGATTATAAGGAGGTATTTATTGATATGAAACGTGTGCAAACTTACGTGGTATTAGGGGTGGTATTGTTAAGCAATCTGTTTGTCGGCGGCGGACAAACGGCTGAACGTAATGTCATCTCTTTTATTTCCATAACAGGTGGAGATCGTCTCCTCTATCTCATGAATACCCGAGGCGAGATGCTCCGAAAACCTTTTGTAATAGGGCCAATACGTTTGTACGGCCTGAGCTGGGCACCTGATGGACGTGCGTTTGCCTATTACTTAAGGCGAGACGGAAACACTGATATTTATGTGATGGATGTCGGGACAAATGAACACCATCAATTGACTTTTGACGGTAGCAGAGATACGTGGCCTGTATGGTCTCCGAATGGGAAGTGGATTGCTTTCGTCTCAGAGCGTGACGGAAGCAAGGACATCTATAGAATGGATGCAAATGGAAAAATGTGAAGCAACTCACGAACATGGGAAGCTGCGGCAGACCGGCTTGGTCGCCAGATAGCCAATCGATTGCGTTTACGTCATCATCCTTTCTTTTTTTAATGGATACCGAGGGTAAAAGATTAAAACGGCTCGTAGCAGCTGACCCGTTCGCGCATTGTACGTGGTCTCCAGATAGCAAACAAATTCTTTTTTCCGCAAGCGTTGGTGGATGGGGGAGAGAGGAACTTTTGAGCATCGACGTAAATGGAGCAGGTCAACATCAACTCACCTGGTTAGATCGACCCGCATCCATCTCCGAACCTATCTGGTCGCCGGATAGGAAATGGATTGCCTATTTTTTGAAAGAAATACTGAAGTTAGAACCGGTTCTCGGACCTGGAAATTTTGATCTGCCGGTCATCTATGTCATAGATACAGAAAACGATGGACACCCGGAACCGCTTGAATCAACAAAAAGATTGGCAGCCTATTCGCTGGGGTGGGCACCGGAGGGGTTCCTCTCCGTATCTCCGAGTGCAGAGAAACAGACAACACTCTGGGGGAGACTCAAGCAATCCGAAGATGCTTCCAAGTAGCTGCAACATTATAGGAGAAAGTAGTTACTTTCAAATAAAGGTGGAATCGGGGTTAGAAACCTCTCCTACGGCGAATGTTAATGGTGATGCTGTTGTGAATATACAGGACTTGGTGATTGTTGTGAATGCGTTTTAGATGTGATTTATCCTATAAATGTTCGCGTAGAATGGAGGGGACAAATGTTAGTGAAATTTCTAATCGTTGTAACAGTCCTATTTTTATCTCCTTTATCTATTTTCGCAGGCACATTCCTGGATACCTTTGAGGACGGTAATTTGGACGGATGGCGGGAACTGGTTCCGTGGGATAGAGTACCGGGGTCTTGGGAGGTCGTTGAGGGTGGACTCCACGGGGCAGGTGATGATATATCTCTGCGTCTATTCACAACTGGAAATGATACATGGAAGGATTACACAGTCGAATTTGATGTCAGGCTCCTTAAAAGAAGACCCGGTTCCCCACGTATCTCGATTGCGGTGCGGGTTCAGGAGAAATGGATAGTGCAGTGCGTTATGATGGAGCCAGTAATCGTGTTGCCTGGCGGTGGCAATGTGCCAGAAAAAGGATGGGTGCATTGTTACGCTGGCAGTTTGAACGGTGGAAAAGTTAAGGGACTTCTCTTGGAACCGCATCCACGTTTAAAATTATTCAGATGGGTACATCTAAAGTTAAGTGCTGAAGGCAATATCTTCACCTTTTGGATTAATGGTGAGCAAGTTATGGAACCTACAGAACTGCGTGTTCGCAGAGACCGTGAAGGTTTTGAGGACTTTCCTGATTTTCAGACCGGGGGTGTCGGTATCGGTCTCGCGAATTGTACAGCGCACTTTGATAACGTCACTGTCACGGGTGAGAGCATTCCCGACAGCGGTGATTTCGCCGTAACGCCCCAAGCAAAACTTGCCACAACTTGGGGACACTTGAAAAAATTTTAGCGGCAACGGCGATAGCATTGAGAGGAGAATTATTATGAAAATAGAACGGACCTATACATTCTTTGGCATAACACTCTTGTTGAGTCTATTTCTTTTCAGCATAAATGCTTGGGCGGATACGTATATCTCCTTTAGTTCCAATCGGGCTGGAAACTATGATGTCTATGTTATGGATATATTCGGAAACAATCTACGCAACTTGACGAATCACCCCGCTTATGACGGGGACGTAACATGGTCACCTGACGGAGATTCTTTCGCTTTTGTGTCGAACCGGGATGGACACCGCGATATCTACATTATGGATGTCGATGCGATAGCAACTCGACGATTGACAAATCATCCAGAGGAGGCTACCCAACCGGACTGGTCCCCCGATGGAAACTGGATCGTATTCAAATCGGACAGAGCGAGCAGAGAAAACTATGATATCTACAAAATAGGGGTCAACGGTAGAAATCTACAACGGCTCACTAAACATAAAGCATACGATTCGGCCCCAGCGTGGTCGCCAGATGGGAAACAGATCGCTTTCTCTTCCCATCGCGATGGAAGTACGGGTATCTTTATGATGAATGCCGAAGGGAAACATCTCAGGCGCGTTACACAAGCAGAAGTTAGAGCGATATCTCCGAGCTGGTCGCCAGACGGGAAACAGATCGCTTATTCTGCAAATTTTGCGGGCAGTGGTATCTACGTCCTGGATATGCTTAGGAAAGATTTGCGCCGCGTGACGCCTATGGGCATTTGGAGTAAGCACCCAGCGTGGTCACCCGATGGGGATTGGGTTGCCTACGATATGGAACCTGAAAAGCAGTGGGGCAACCCGAAGGAGTTGGATCAAAACATTTATATCGTCGGTGCTGACGGAGGTAGACCTCGCCAAATCACAGTGGATGCGGGGAAAGATCGTGATCCCGCGTGGGTCCCAGAGACGTTTTTCTCTGTATCCCCGAGCACGGAAAAAAAGACAACGCTCTGGGGTAGACTCAAGCAATCGGAAGATGCTTCCAAGTAGATACTGCATTATAGGCGGAATTTATGCGTATGAAACGCACCGGCATTTATGTGGCGTTAGGAATAGCGTTTCTGCTAAATAGCAGTCTGTTCGTCAGTATTGGTTGGACGATTGAAACGGATGTCATCTCTTTTGTTACAAGAAAGGACAGGGGGCATTCTATCCAACTCATAAATACTCAAGGCGAATTCCTTCAAAGACTCATGTTAGAAGGATCCATAGCCCACTTCACTTGGTCCCCTGATGGACACTCAATTGCTTATAGTTCCAATAGAAATGGGGATCCCGATATTTATGTAATCGATGTGAGAACGAACACGCTTCTTCAGTTGACCTTCGATGATGAGAAGGATTGGTGGCCCGCGTGGTCCCCGAATGGAAAATGGATCGCATTCGCCTCAAATCGCGCAGGGGAGATAGATCTCTACAGAATGGACGCAACTGGAGAAAATATGATGCGACTGACGAATCAAGGGAAGTGTAAAAGACCCGTTTGGTCGCCGGATGGTCAATGGATTGCCTTTGTTTCAAAGTCCGCTCTTTTTGTGATGAGTGCTGAGGGGAGAGGGGTGCGGCGGCTCACAGATACATTTTCCACTGGCTGCACATGGTCGCCGGATGGAAAAGAGATCGCTTTTGTCCCACGAGCGGATGCTGTCGGGGGCACTGCTCTTTTCAGTATTGATGTAGATAGCAAAAACACGCGCCAACTCACTCGGGTCTATAAAGGACTCGTAGCAATCTTTGAACCTGCGTGGTCTTCGAGGGGAAAATGGATCGCCTATCTTTTGGTTCAACCGTTAGAAAAACCCCCCGAAGGGCAACTCGGTATCGCAGAAGAGTTTTTTGGTAACTCGGTCATTTGTGTTGTTAATACGGCAGACGTGGACGGTGGCGAACCCCTTGAAGCGACGAGAGAATTGGTCGGGAGCGATCTTCAATGGGTGCCGGAAAGGTTCCTCTCAGTATCACCGAATACCGAAAAGCAGACAACACTTTGGGGTAACCTTAAGCAAGCAGAGAACGCCTCCAAGTAACTGCCTCGTTATAGGAGGGATTTGTTAAGATGAAATGCATGCGATTTTATGTAGTATTAGGGATGGTGTTATTGCTAAGTAGCGGTCTGCTCATCCACAGTGGTTGGGCAGATGAAAGGGACATCCTCTCTTTTGTTTCTGAAAAAGGTGGAGACAGTCCTATTATTCTTATGAATACCAGTGGCGCGATCCTCGAAAGGTTGGCAACACATCCCGGACAACCATCCGAATTCACTTGGTCGCCGAATGGACGTTCGATTGTCTATGACTCCTGGCACGGTGGAAACTTCGATATTTATGTGATGGATGTGGAAGCAAATACACACCGTCAGTTGACTCTTGATGGTAGCAGGGACCAGTTGCCTGTATGGTCTCCGAATGGGAAGTGGATTGCCTTCGTTTCGGACCGTGCTGGGGGCAGAACCCTCTACAGAATGGATGTCAATGGAGAGAATGTGAAGCAACTCATAAACAAGAAAGATTGCCGCAAACCCGCTTGGTCGCCAGATAGTCAATGGATTGCCTTTGCTGCAGAACACTCTCTTTACGTGATGGATGCTGGCGGTAGAAGGTTGCGGGAACTCACATGGACGACACGTTTTTCTGAATGTTCATGGTCACCCGATGGCAAACAGATCGCTTATATGTCAAATGCGCCTAATGGGGGCAGCGAAGTTTTCAGCATTGACGTAAATGGAAAGAACCGCCGCCAACTCACGCAGTCGGACGGGCCGACACTCATTTGGGACCCTGTGTGGTCTCCGAGTGGAGAATGGATCGCTTATATCGTGGGCCAGATTCCAGTAGGCGGTGGGCCGGTAGATCAAATTATGACTAATGGGGTCGTCAGTGTTGTCAATACGATAGACGGTGCCGGTGGGCAACCGATTGAGGCAACAAGAGGATTGCCAAAACAGTCTCTTCAGTGGGTGCCAAAACAGTTGCTCTCTGTATCCCCGAGTGCGGAAAAGCAGATAACATTCTGGGGTAAGCTCAAGCAATCCGAAAATATTGCCAAGTAGTCGCTGTATATCGGAAAAATTTATTGCGACTTCCACATATCTCTTATATTTTCAACCTATTAAGGAACGCACAATGAAATTTGCTATTTTGATTATTGGAGGTATTCTCTTGTTCCAGGCGTTCCCTGTTTCCGCTGGCACGTTCGTTGAGACGTTTGATAACTTTAACTTAAAGGATTGGGAAGAAGTTAACGAGCGGAATGCTCCCGTTGGAGAATGGTGGGGCATCAATGGTATGCTGCACGCAGAAAACAAGGATAACGCGATCCAAATGTTAGCTATAAAAGATGCAGCGTGGCACGATTATGAGGTGGAATTAGACGTAATGCCACTTGACAGACAGGGACGCGGGCACATTGTGCTTGCTGCACGAGTCAATCAGACGCATGCGATTGTTTTTGCGATTGGCAATATCTTCTGGAACGCACCCGCACCGATAGTTTCAGGCTTCATTTTTAACTTGAATACCGGAAGAAGGGTGGGGTTTCCATTGGTGCTTATGAAAATACAAGATTTGTTCAACGGACGCCCGCAAGGTGAAATTGTGGATGAGCTTTTGCGGGTTGGTGTGGTTACAGATATATGTACAACAATTTTACCGCATCCCTTTCTTGAAAGAGGGAAGTGGACCCAGTTAAAGCTGCGTATCGTCGATAAAACTTTTATGTTCTCAGTTAATGGAGAGGTGGTCTTATATCTCACTTGTCTTTTTGACGGCTTCGCTTTCTTAAAAGAAGACCTTAATGTTGGCAGTGTCGGTTTCGGTCTTGCAGGCTATACCGCTCGATTTGACAATCTCAAGATCACCGGTGAAGATGTGCCAAATCACGGCAATTTGTCGGTCCAACCCCAAGGCAAATTGGCGGTGACGTAGGGACAACTGAAGTCGGAAGCGTTTTGAACCTGACATGTAACATTTACCACAACCGCAGCTGCTAACGACGCAGTGGGCGAAATTAAAAAGAAATAAACTTTCACACCTTACTTTTTGTAAGAAGATGTGTCAAGGAGGAATTCGTTAAAATGAAACATACTTTTCTTTATATAATGTTAGGGGTCACCTTGCTGGTCAGTAATGTCCTGCTTGTTAGCAATAGCCAGGCAGATAGGACCGGGACAATCTCTTTTGCTTCCTACATCCGAAGCCCTGACCTCTTTCTCATAGATAGCACAGGTAAGAATCTTCGAGAACTCACAACCGATGATAGAAATAAGCGTTCACCGACCTGGTCGCCGGACAGACGTTTTTTTGCCTATCAATCCAAAGACGATAAGGGTCTTGAGATCTATGTGATGGATGTCGAAAGCAAGACATCCCGCCAATTGACAAATCATCCCGGTAGGGACCTGTCGCCTGTGTGGTCCCCGAATGGCAAATGGATCGCTTTTGTGTCTGACCGAGCCGGTGATCTGGATATCTACAGAATTGATGTAGACGGTTCAAACTTAAAGCGGTTGACAAAACGTGGAGACAACCAAAATCCCGCTTGGTCACCAAATAGTCAGTGGATCGTCTATGATTCCTATCAAGGCGGAGATCATCGTCCAGGCGGCGTTCCGGGAAGACATTTCCTCTATGTAATGAACGCTAATGGGGCAAGATCAAAGCAACTCTTAGAAGATCTAAACATATCCGGATGCACTTGGTCACCTGATGGAAAGCATATTGCTTTTGCTTCCGGGAATATAGGCGGTGATGGCGTGAATATCCACATCATTGATGCCAATGGAAATAACCGCCGCACGCTAACCAGAGTGGGTCCAAATGCGACAGCGAGAGATCCAGCGTGGTCGCCTGATGGCGAATGGATTGCCTATTTTTTCGTGCGCTTGCCAGTATTGAATCCTGGTCAAGCAATTCCAATCAATCAGGCTTTTCAAAACAATGTCATCAGTGTCATAAATACTGACGGTAAAGACGCAGAACAACCGCTTGAGGCAACACGCAGACTGTCGACCGGTCCTGTGTGGGTACCAGAGGTTTTCTTCCCAGTTTCACCGCAACCGCAATCATTACCTACGCAGTGGGGGCACCTAAAAAAGTAGTCGTTTTACGCCTACATAGGGTTTCCGCAAGCACCGGAACACAATACGTAGGACTCATGGAAAAATTACGTGAGTCCTACCTACGTTTAAAAAACACTTCCGAAAGATCCTATCTTGTCCAATTTATCTTATCAGAAGCTTTCCAAATCCTCCAGTATCAAATTTTTTCAAATCACGCACCCTTTCCGCCTTAAAATTGTATCATTAACATTTTGAATGTAAACACAATCACGTTTATACTTTAATCAGGGAGAATGCTGATGGTGGAAAACGATGTTCAACTGATTCACAGAATTTTGTCGGGTGATGAAGCGGCATTTAGTGCTTTGGTGCGAAAGTACCAAAAGAGCGTTCACGCGCTTGCGTGGCGGAAGGTTGGGGATTTTCACATCGCTGAAGAGATTGCGCAAGATGCCTTCCTCCAAGCATACAAAAACCTCGCTACGCTGAGGAATCCCAACCAGTTTGCTGGGTGGTTGTATGTCATCGCCAATCGACTTTGCCTGAAGTGGCTCCAAAAGAAAAAAACGCCGGTACAATCGTTGGAGGGTACGTCTGTGGTAGAAGTAGAGCAATCTTCTTATAAACGTTATGTATCGGAACAGCGGGAGACAGCAGCCAAGGAACGTCGGCATGAAATCGTTGAGGCACTTTTGGAAACGTTGCCAGAGAGTGAACGCACGGTGGTGACACTCTACTATCTCGGTGAAATGACGGCGAAGGAGATTGGCAATTTCTTAGGGGTATCGGTGAACACCATTAAAAGTCGGCTTCGCCGGGCCCGAGAACGTTTACAAGCCGAAGAGCACCTGATTAGTGAAACGCTCGGAAGCGTCCAATTGCCCGCCAATTTCATTGAGCGTATTATGCAGCAAGTTGCCGACATCAAACCGACACCGCCTTCGGCTGGAAAACCGTTGCTACCCTGGATCGCTTTTGGCACCGCTGCCCTTCTTATAATGCTGATGATCAGTGTCGGTGCCCAATACCTTACGCGCTTTCAGAAACCTTACAACTTGAACGCCGAATCGGAAACCACTGTTGAAATCATTGACGCACCTATTGTCCTTGATACGCAGGCGGAACCGGATCTGCGCAACCAAGCCGGACGTTCTGATACCACGGGTAGGGACAGCGGTGCCGGTGTGCAAGTTTCAGAACCTGTTGTCCCAGTCGCCGCGCAGATAGAAAAGGGACCCCTGACAACACCACAGCAGTGGAAACCAGCGAGCGTACCAGCGAGCGGCCCCGTAGGCGGCTTACTGGTAAGTTCAAACGGCGATGTCTACGCCGCTTCGGGTCTCGGTATCTATAGATTAACGCCAGACACGCGAGCATGGGCCTTCCTCAGCCCTATCGCTTTGAAGAGCTCTACAACTTTGAAGGCACCCGTTGTAATACCGATGGCGGAGCAAAATGGGACGCTTTATCTTGTTTCTCATGAAGTCCTTATTTCAACCAATGGAGGCGAGATGTGGGAGCCAGTTGGCACCCTTCCCAAAGGTATTCCTGTCGCATTGGCAGTAACGGATGAAGCCTTGTACCTCCTGCTGAAAGATAAAGGCGTTTTCCGATCTGAAGATATGGGACAGCAGTGGACACCCCTCGGTGGTGAAGTGATGGATAGAAACATCTCTGCTTTGGCGACTATTGAAAACACCGTATTTGTCGGAACAAATCAGGGACTCTACCGTATCAATCCAACGCATAGTTCGGCAATGGATATATGGGAAAAATTGCCGCTAACTACCACTAAAGCTATCCACTCCTTAGCAACCGCCGAGAACAACCTCTATGTCGGAACAGGCCCCGACTTAGGTACCTCGAAACGCGAGGAAATGCGGGAACAGATGTCCGCCGAGGTATCCGCTGGGCGACCCGTGTGGGAAATTTTCCGGTCAACCGATTTCGGCGATTCATGGACCGAAATCACACCGACAAGCGAGCCTGCCTTGACATGGTTCTCGCCGGGCATTAAGGTCCTTACTGCTGGAAAAACGCTTTGGGCATTGGGATACACTGGGTTCCAATGCCGATCCACTGATGCTGGCGAAACATGGACAAACCATGGATACAAAAAATTGGATCCGCTTTCAATGATGAATTCGTTTATGCTGAGTGTTTTTCCTGCCATTGGTGTGGATGAAAATATCCTGTTCAAAGCCAGCCTTTTTGGGCTTATCCGTTCAACCGATGCTGGCGAATCGTGGCATCCGTTTATGACAGGCATGGTGGGAACCCAGATATCTAACTTAGTCGCCTTCAAAAACGCACTCTACGCCTATACCGGTACGAATATCGCGAAATCCACCGACGGTGGGATGTCCTGGAGAAACCTGCGATTCACCCCTGATCAATTAACACCAGAATTAGGATCGGCATGGGAGGTCGGTCTTCTACTCTCTTCTTCGCAGCTGGCAATTGCTGACCATAAACTCTACTGCCTCGGCAGCGCAGTTGCCGCAAACATAGAAGAGGCACAGCATCGCATCTTCCATCTTTCCCAGAACGGCGGTGCGCTGGTACTTATGTCGGAAGCTCCTGTTTTTGGTAAAAATCTTTCTATGGAGCCGCCAAAAACTGCATCACAAGAGAAGTCGGAAAAAAATAGACCCGACGATGCTCCTAACGATCCTGAGAAGGCCGATGAATCGACAGACACAACCCGCAATCCCATAGCATCTCACAGCGCGTTTGCAGTCAGCGGCGAAACGTTTTATGTGGAATATCAGCGGCGGCTCCTGCGGTGGAGACGCGGCGAACCTGAATGGTTCGACACTGGTCTGGTAGACATCGATCTGCGTGCTAACGATGATGGTCCCGATCATTTTATTCTGGCTGTTTCAGGTGAAATTGTCTACGTTGGCAAACGTGATGGACATCTGTTTCGATCGCTTGATAGCGGGAACACATGGAAAGACCTGACCGCAACGTTGCCACTTCGATTTAAACATTTCAACGATATTGTTTTTGCGGATTCAGCGGTTTATGTCGCCACAGATGCGGGGGTCTTAACATCGGTGGACGGTGAAAATTGGCGCACAATAACCGATACAGTCGGTACACACACCGTCGTAGACCGAGTTGCCGTAGATGATATAACGATTTATGGTGCTGGCGATACAGGTGCTTATCAATTGGATCATCGCGGCAGATGGGAACGGATCTCGCCAGACGTACCAAGCAGCGTCATTTCTGTTGCTGTCAAGGGTAACAGGCTTTATATTGTTACCGAACGGAGCGGGATGTTTTATGCCGCGCTTGAGAAGAAAAACGATTGATAGTCCGAGCAATTCCCCATCAAAAACCGCTTATTCTTCATCTCATTCAATTTTTTTTCCCATTATGCACATTTTTGCCCTTCAAATTGTTTCATTAAATCATGACTAAAAGTTTGAGCAATTTAAGGGAAAAATAAATTATTTACACCCGAAAGTGTTTTCGGGAAAGGATGTATTCAGATGAAAAAAATAAGCCTTTCAATTTTAACCCTACTCTCCATTTTCACTTTTACTTTACCTTTTGCCGCTGCCGAAGAGTACTTCCATACTCGGACGCTCAGCGGGCATAGAATTGCTGTCTCTGCAGTGGCATTCAAAGACGATAGCACACTTGTCAGTGTTGGGACCGATAGTGCCCTTCGCTTTTGGAATCTTGACATGGGGGCACAACACTGGCAGACCGAAGTCGGTCTCTTCTTAATCTCTGACATTGCAATCTCATCGCATGACTCGCGTTTTGTCGTTTATGCCGGCGGACTCTTTTTCCGCCCTTATATTGGGATGTCCTACACAGATGACGGAGACATAAGAGGTTACCTCGTGGGACCTACAAACACTGTCAATACGCTATCCTTTAAACCCGGGAGTTTCATCCTTGCCAGCGGGAGCAACGACGACACAATCCGTATCTGGGATTTAACATGGGACGCATGGAAAAGTCGACCCGTTCGGACACTGCGGGGGCATGCGAATGATGTCGAGTCGGTTGCGTGGAGTCCTGATGGAACACTGCTCGCCAGTGGCAGTAGAGACCGGACCGTCCGCTTGTGGAACCCAGATAACGGCACCAATACTGCTATATTTCGCGGACATACGAATACTGTAAACTCAGTTGCGTGGAGTCCTGATGGAACGCTGTTCGCGAGTGCAAGCAACGATGACACAATCCGTATTTGGGACCCAACCAACACGGATGCCCCACTGCACGTCTTGGAGGGGCATACCGGGAACGTCAATACGTTGGCATTCCATCCAACCGAGGCAATTCTTGCCAGTGGCAGTAGCGATGATACAATCCGCTTATGGGACTCCACCACTGGTCTCCACAAAGCCACGCTGAAAGGGCATACCGGTGGTGTTAATACAATAGCGTGGAACTCTGATGGGTCACTTCTTGCGAGTGGCAGTAATGACGACACAATCCGCTTGTGGGAGCCACTCGCAGCGGTTGATATAACAGGGGACGGTAGTGTCACATATCTTGACATTATTGAAGTAGGGGAGAACTACGGAAAAACTGTCGTAAATGGAGCAAACCCACGCGCAGATGTCAACAAAGATGGTATCGTTAATATTGAGGACCTCATTGTTGTTGCTAAGGCAGTGGATTCCCAAGCACCCGTAGATTCCCAAGCGGCACCTATGCTTGCACAGCATCCACACGATTTCTCCTTCACCGCGAAAGATGTCCAGCAGTGGATCCAAGACGCACAGGATGTTGGTGCGAATCCACAGACGATTGCTATCTTAGAACGCTTTTTAGCCGTTGGGACACGGATGGCACAACCAACACCCGAAAAAACAGTTCTCTTGGCGAACTACCCCAACCCCTTCAATCCAGAGACCTGGATACCCTATCAGTTGGCACAACCAGCGGAGGTCGCTGTCTTCATTCATACTGCGAACGGTGCTTTGGTCCGGACGCTGCCATTGGGCGAAATGCCTTCAGGTATCTATCAGAGTAGAGCCCGTGCTGCCTATTGGGATGGTAAGAATGCTCACGGAGAGCCAGTCGCAAGTGGTGTCTATTTCTATACGCTCAAAGCAGGACAATTTACTGCGACGCGTAAGATGTTGATCCAGAAGTAAGCAATTCCATGTTTCCAGCAGAGTGGTGATTTTCAGGAAATCGCCACTCACTGCAATTAAGAGATTTCGACCAGCCCTTTCGCGCGCGTGTGCTTCGCCACGGTGTTTTGGCAGCGTTGTCGTGTTATGGAAGCAATTTTCGCAACGTCTGAATCAGTGTGCTCTCCGAAAACCATTTGCCCGCCACGCGCCACACACTGCTCGAAAACGTCGGATAGACGTGAATCATCCCGCTCAATTTTCGCAACGGAATCCCCTGTTGCATCGCCAGCACATATTCATGCACAACCTCACCCGCATTCGCACCGACGAGGTGAACCCCCAATATCTTTCCCGTCCATCGGCTCGCAATAACTTTACTGAAGCCCTGCGTTTCGCCTTCCGCAACGGCTCTGTCAACGTCGTTTTGATCGAGTGTGAACACGTCAACATCGCTGTATTTCTCACGTGCCTCTGCCTCGGTGAGACCACAGCGTGCCACCTCCGGGTCACAAAAAGTTGTCCACGGCACGACGGCATAATTAATGGTGTTAGAAAGCGGGAAGAAGATATTCCGGAGGAGCAGCTGCGCTTGGAAAGCAGCGACGTGTGTGAACAGGTAGTGTCCAATCACATCACCTGCAGCATAGATGTTCCTGACGCTCGTCTGAAGTCTGTTGTTAACTTCAATCCCGCGGCTGCCGACCTGCACGCCTATTTTCTCGAGTCCTAACCCTTCCACATTCGGCGCGCGTCCCGCCGCAATCAGGATTTTATCAAAAATCTGTTCGGTTACGCCGTTTTCACTATCGCTGGTGGGAGAGGTGTGTAACCTCGAAAATGTGACATTTATAGCGTCTTCATGTTGAACAATCTGCGCGATGTTCGTGTTAAGTCGAATCGCGATCCCTTCTTCATGGAGGTAACCGAGCATCTGCTCAGAGACATCGGTATCCTCTTTTGTGAGGATACGTTCGCTCCGTTGCGCAATCGTCACATCGGCACCGAGACGGTGAAATGCTTGTCCGAGTTCAATACCAATCGGACCCGCACCGACGACGAGCAGCCGTTCCGGGAATTCTGTCAACTCCCAAACGGTTTCGCTATCGAGGTAATCACAAGATGCCAACCCGGGTATCGGGGGGGCTACCGGACGAGAACCCGTGCTGATCACAAACTTTTTGCTGTTGAGCGTGCGCGTCTCTCCGCTTTCTGTATCTGCCACGACGAAGGTATCGGATGCTTCAAAATGCCCGTCTCCAAAGATGACATCGACACCCATTTCGCGGAACCGCTCTGGGTTGTCGTGTTCCTCTTCGATGACGTGTTGCGTCCCTTGCACATAATCCATCACGCGATGCCAATTAGGTATGGGGTCTTGCACATCGATACCGTATTTCCCTGCGTTTCTGGTGTAATTCGCGACCTTCGCCGCTTTCAGGAGTGCTTTGGAAGGCACGCACCCCGTCCAGAGGCAGTCGCCACCGATGCGATGCTTCTCCACAAGTGCGGTTTTTTTGCCTAATTTCGCGCCTGCCACAGCAAGCACAAGTCCCGCGCTGCCGCCGCCGATGATCGTCAAATCGTACGTATCCACAATTTTATTTTCCCCATGTTGACCGACGCAGCACCCTACCGGGCAGCTGCCCTGTCACGTTTCCATCTTCGACAACTGAAACGCCGTTGACGAACACCCAGTTTACACCGACGGGCGATTGCACCGGATCAAACCATGTAGATTTATCTGCAACGGTCTCTGGATCGAAAACGACGATATCCGCGGCAAGTCCGCGACTGATTTTGCCGCGGTCGAAAATTCGGAAACGTTCCGCAGGGAAACCACTCATCTTGTAAATCGCTTCTTTCAGCGAGACGAGTTGACGTTCACGCACAAACTTGCCGAGATACTGCACAAAACAGCCATAACTCCGGGGGTGTGGATGTGGAATGTTATAAACACCATCGCTCGCAATCATCATACGGGGATGGCTTGCCGTCTGATTCAAGATACGTTCGTTTTCTTCAGGCGGTGTCGCCCACGGCATCACAAAGGTCTCAATCGCGGCTTCTTCGCAGATAAGATCGAAAGCGAATTCCTCGTTAGATTTACCTTCGCTCTTCGCGGCTTCAGCGAGCGTCATCCCGATAAACCTACCGGAGCGATTGTAACCCACAATCTGGCTGCCGTCGCGTAATTCGCCTCGCAAGTATGTAATCGACTTTTCTCGGACTTCGGGGTCCTCAAGGCGTGCTAACATATCATCAGGCGCGCCTGTCTGATATTCCATCGGGAGCATCATTGCAAGATGCGTCATACCAGCGGGATAGAGGTAGGATTCAAAGGTCAAATCTATCTGTTCCTTCTCAACCCGTTCAAGTATATCAGCGACTTCATCGTCCACGCGTTCATGCGAGATATGCACAGGAATCCCAGCGCGTCGCGCGATCTCAATCGTCTCCTCCCACGCCTGTTTTCTCCCGAGGATACGGTATCGGATATGCGCGGCATAGATTGCATCGTAGGTTTGAGCGATACGTGAGAGATACACAAGTTCTCGCAAATCGGCATTCGCCGAGGGTTGATAGTCGAGTCCTAAGCAGAGACTGCAAGCACCTTCCGCTAACCACCTATGCGTTATGCGTGTCATCGCTCTCAGTTCATCACTCGTTGCCGGACGCGTATCCCAACCCATTACACCGAGCCGAACAGCGCAGTGCGGTACTTGCGGGTAGAGGTTCGCAGGAATTCGCCCGGGGAACATATCAAGATACGCTTCAAGGGTCTGCCAGTTGAGCGGCAGTTCAGCATCGCCATAAGCGAATCGTGTGTAGTGCCACAATTCTTTCGCCTGTTCTGGTGGTAAGGGTGCCCAACCGAAACCATCTGGCGCGGCTAAATGCGTCGTTACACCTTGACTGACAGCCGCGAACTGGTCGCGTCCACCGAGCAGCGCAATTTCAGAATGCACGTGCACATCGACAAAACCGGGGCAAACAACCTGTCCCTCCGCGGAAATCCGATGTCCTGTTTCCGCTTTAGCAAGGTCGCCGATCGCAGCAATCTGGTCGTCCTGAATCCCGATGTCTGCAACAAACGGCTCCCGTTTACCTGTTCCATCAACGATATTTCCGCCTGCAATGATTGTATCAAATCTCATAAAATTCACCTCTTTTGTTCATTGAGTTTACCATCAAAAACGGTGTCCGTCAACAGGAAATTTCGGCAGAATTGATCTCCAAGTCACAACGCTTATCCCGATTTCCTTTGACAAAAAACCTGATGCTTGATAGAATAACAAAAAATCGTCATCGGTCTTTAGCCTTGTAAAGGCAATATGCTCGTAACAGTCAGCAGGAGGAACGCATGCATCAGGCACACACTTGTATGAGAACATTGTTTACAAGTCCATATTCTACATTAGGGATAGCCCTGCTGTCCCTGACGATTGCGTTGAGTGGTTGTGGTGAGGATCCTTCTGGCGGCAGCGGCTTCACGGATGTCGCACGCGGCGAACCGACTATCGTCGATTCTGCCTTAGCGATTAGTGTCTTTGACGACAGACCGGACGGGATTACAAACACTTTCTCCATCGAATTCAACGATCAGGTGTATTTATGGCTCTTATGGGCGAATATCACAGAGCAACATACAGTTGAAGTTTCGTGGTACTCCCCAGAGGAGGGGCTTGACGATCCACCGTTTTGGGAAGAGAAACAGACCTTTACATCAACAACCGGCGATAAAATTACATGGTTTTACATTGATCTACCAGACATTACAGGTGAGTGGTTCGTTGAAGTCTACCTGGATGGCGACCTCTTTGAAAGAAGTCATGTCTTCTGGGTAGAGTAACCACCTGCCGCACCCAGATGGAGAGCAGTCATGGATAGACTCAGCATCGCACATATCGGCACAGGCAGACGTGGTGCCGGCACCTACCTCCCCCTTATCTCAAAGTTAACGGACGACCTCGCGTTGGTCGCTGTTTGCGATCCACGTGAAGAAAGCACTACGGAACAGGGCGAGAAATATAACGTCCCGCACTACACGAACACTGAGCAGATGTTAGACGAAGTAAAACCTGATATCTGTTCAATCGTGATTACACCGAGCAACAATCATATTCCCGGATTACTCTGCTCCGAACGCGGTATCAGTTATTGTACGGAAACGCCGATTGATACCGATCTCGGATGGGCCGACAAAATGATCGCTTCCGCACAGCAGAACGGCATAAAACTGGAGGTCAACGAAAACTATTATCGTGTACCGACAGAACGGATCAAACGGGAGATGATTCTTGCAGGGGTCTTCGGCAAAGTCAATGTCGCCTACAATGATTTCCGAGGACACGGCTATCACGGCATCGGTCTCATCCGCAGCTACGTCGGTTTTGATAACGAACCGGTGCAAGTTTACGGCTTCCGAAAGGGATATGACGTTCAGGAGCACGTCTGGCGGAAAGGGCAACCGACGCGCAATACTGAGGATTGGCAACATGCGGTGATTGAATTCGCCGATGGTGCTGTCGGCATCTTCAATTTCAGCGGGCTCTCTTACGGTTCTCCGCTACGCGGCTTTAACGGTTCTAAATTCTACGCCGAACGCGGGATGTGTTTCCGAAACGATGCTGTCATTTTGAACGACACTGCCGATGAGCAGCGCGCGATTACGATCGCACGTAGAACCAATACCGTTAACGGCTATGAAACCTTAGCCGCACTTGTCGCCGATACGGACCCTGAAGTGGTTTGGGAAAACCCGTTGCAAAATTATCCGCTCAGCGACGGTGAAATTACGGTCGCTTCGGAACTGATGAGCCTCGTCAACGCCGTTCGCGATGATATAGAGCCTGAATACGGGGCATACAACGGGCGTAAGGACCGAGAAATTGATGTCGCAATGGCACGTTCATGGTCAAACAACGGCGCACCTGTTACCTTTCCATTTGCGTATGAGAAACGTTGAACGCGCAAAAATCGCAGCCGAAAAAACCAGCAAAGCACATCTACGCCTTTGCTGACGGCTTTAACCAAGAACTCGCGCCTTAGCAAAAGTATCTGTAGACGAGTTCTTGGTTAAAATTGAATTTTCCTTGCCGTTTGCGCTCGGATTCTGTATACTTAATTGGGAAAGCACAAAATGCTATAGGGGTATCGCATGCTAAAAAAAATCCAAGCCGTTTTCGTTTTCCTATTCGTCTTCAGCGGCAGTACGACCTTGATGGGAAATGAAACGGCGAAAACATATTTTCCGGGGACGTTTGGCAGCTATTGGGTATATCAAGACCAAGATGGAAATGAATTGACACGCACTGTTGATGAAGGCGAAGAGATTGCTGGTGAAGTGTATAACATTTTCATTTACGAACCTGAGATAGAAGATTGGGCAGATTGCGCTTATCACTTTCTGCCTTCCCTGTACAGTGTTAATGATGAAAGTATTACATGCCTCATCGGCGATGAGATAGGAAAAGTGACGAAGGCACGCCTTATCAAAGAGATGGAAACTTTCACCAAGATGGCGAAGAAATCTGTAGAGGACAACCCGCCACCCGATGCACCTAATCTCTCCTTTGATATCAATTATGATGTAGAGGTCAAGGCACAGGACCATTTCGTTCTGGTTCCAACCGCCACAACGCCAAACGAAAAGTGGGATACAACCGAGATAAAAGCGAAAGTCTCAATGCAGTATGACATCCAAGGTGTCCCCGCTGATTTTCTCGGAGCAGATGAGATTCCGAAAATTATATTTGACTTTAACATTATTGAAACCGGTAAGATCCTCGGTACAGAAACCGTTGAGACACAGGCGGGTACCTTTGAGGACTGTTTGAAGATTGAATACCGCACAGCAACCACAATGGAAGTGTCACCTCTCGAACAACATTCAACGAATGATCCACCTGGCGAATCTGTTACGATCCTCTGGCTCGCGCCTAACGTCGGGATCGTCAAGTTTCATCAAGAAGCAGAGGATATATTGCTGAAAACGATACCGGCACCTGAATTTCAGTCTTCAACTGCAGTCAAGACCTTTGAATTAAAGAAATATGAAATCAAATCCGAAGCGTCAGTCAGCAACGAAAGCGATTAATCCTGACCTGTAAATCGCGATTCTCGGCGGTCTGTAAACTTCGCAAAATAGCAAAAGGAACCTTTCATGTTAAAAAAAATGCGGTACGTTTTCGTTCTCTTATTCATTTTCGGTTTCAGCGCAACATTGATGGGAAATGAGTGGGCGAATTACTATTTTCCAGATGCCGTCGACAGCTACTGGACCTATGAAGACCAAGACGGTGAAGAATTAACGCGCTACGCCATAGCACCCCAAGAGATTGATGGCGAAACCTATCGCGCTTTTAGTTATGACCCCGTCTTGGAGGACTGGACAAAATATCAGTATTATTTTCATCCCTATTTCTACCAAGTCAGTGACGACTGGGTGGCGTTCTTTGTCGGTGATGATATCGAAAATACGACACGGGCGGTCACAGAGAAGCACTGGAATGAGGCTATGGTCGTGATGAAACAACAGTTGAATAATCAACTGCCACCCGGCATGACTATTGACCTTAATGTAACATACGAACTTGATATAGAGGCACAAGACTATTTCTATGTTTTGCCAACGCCTGCGACGTTCAATGAGGAGTGGGAGGCTTCGCGCGTTGATGTAGAAATGGATTTACAGATTGACATCACAAGCAACGTGGACGGTTTTCCACCAACAAGTCAGATGATCACAATGTTCTTAACCCTTGTTGAAACTGCGAATGTAACGGGTACGGAGACGGTCGAGACAGCTGCCGGTACGTTTGAAGATTGCCTCATAATTGAGTATCAAATCGATGCCTCAATAAGGACTGAACCGGATCTACCAGAAGTGAAAACTATGTTTCAGGATGTATATAAAGGGGCGTTGACAACGCTCTGGTTCGCTCCGAATGTCGGCATTGTTAAAATGCTACAGGAATCCGAAAGTACCGACATCGTTAAAACCATTGAGCTAACGAACTATGAAATCAAATCTACTGAATCAGAAAGCAGTGAAAGTGATTAATTCCGCTTTCTGAAGCGTCGCTTTCGGGAACTTGAAAGTTTACCGCGAGTCGCAAAAGGAATCTCTTATGTTAAAAAAGATGCAGCCTGTTTTTGTCCTTTTACTCATTTTCGGTTTCAGCACGATGTCAGTGGGAAATGAATGGGCAAACTACTATTTTCCAAATGCAGTCGGCAGCTACTGGACCTATGAAGACCAAGACGGGAACGAATTAACGCGCTACGCCATAGACCCTGAAGATATTGATGGCGAAACCTATCGCGCCTTCAGTTATGATCCTGCATTGGAGGATTGGGCGGACTTTGAGCATTACATTCACCCTTATTTTTATCAGATCGGGGACGATTGGGTCGCGTTCTTTGTCGGTACTGAAATTGAGAATGGGCTTAAAGCAAGCACGGCGCAAGAGATGGAAGAAGCACTTCCAATGCTACGGCAACAAATGCTCGGCGATGCCCCTGAAGGGGTCTCCCTTGACTTAAATTACGATATTGAGGTGGTCTCAGCAGATTACTTCTATCTGCTACCGACCCCTGTTACCTACAATGAAGAGTGGACAGCACTGGAGTTAAATGTCGGCCTCACCCTCACAATGGATATCCAAGGGGCACCTATGGAAATACCAGGCGGCGCACCGACTATCAAGACCCATAGCACCATCGTTGAGACTGGTGTCATCACTGGCACAGAAACCGTTGAAACAGCTGCTGGCACCTTTGAGGACTGCTTGATCATTGAATACCAAACCGACGAAACGATTCAAGTATCTATATCTGTGCCTGGAGCGCCGCAGCAAGAACCGGAAGAACGAAAAGGGACGACCGTAACAACAATCTGGTTGGCACCTAACGTCGGGATCGTCAAATTCAGTCATGAGCATCCGGAGTCTGACGCAGCAAAGGAGGAGCTCGGATTGGAACCCGATGGAGAGAGTACCCACGAACTAACGAACTATGAGATCAAAGGTTCGCCTTCGGAGGATGAATGAGCACCTTCCCTGTCTATCGCCCGAGACGCCTGCGGGCAAATGAAAACCTGCGCCGACTCGTCCGCGAAACGGCACTCTCTGTCAACGACCTCATTTATCCGATGTTCGTTGTTCATGGACATAATACGGCAACCGAAATTTCTGCAATGCCCGGATGCTACCAATACTCGGTTGATAGGCTCATCATCGCAGCCAAGGAACTGGCTGCACTCGGAATTCCCGGCACAATTCTGTTCGGCATTCCAGCAGCGAAAGATCCACTCGGCACTGAGGCTTATGCCGATGACGGTATCATTCAACTCGCAGTCCGAGCGATCAAAGATGCCGTGCCTGACCTGCTTGTGATGACAGATGTCTGTCTCTGTGAATACACCGATCATGGGCATTGTGGTGTCATTGAAGATAACGAAGTGCAAAACGATCCGACGCTGGCACTGCTCGTTAAAGAGAGCCTCTCACACGCTCGGGCGGGTGCCGATGTCATTGCGCCATCGGATATGATGGACGGTCGCGTCGGCGCAATTCGAGAAGCATTAGACGAAAACGGGTATGAGAATATACCCATTATGGCATACGCCGCGAAATATGCATCCGCATTTTACGGACCCTTTCGCGAAGCCGCGGAATCCGCTCCACAATTTGGGGACCGCCGCGCCTATCAGATGGACCCAGCGAATGCAGAGGAAGCACTACGGGAAGTCGCATTGGATATTCAGGAGGGCGCGGACATTCTTATGGTGAAACCCGCGCTCTCTTATTTGGATGTTATCCATCAGGTCAAAACAGAATTTCAGGTGCCTGTTGCTGCCTATAACGTCAGTGGAGAATATGCTATGGTGAAAGCAGCAGCACAGAACGGTTGGATTGACGAGGAGCGAGTCGCATTGGAACTTTTAACGAGCATCAAGCGCGCCGGCGCAGATATGATTTTAACCTATTTTGCTAAGTCGGTTGTGGAATGGCTCAACAATTAGGAATCATAGTTGATCATCCGTTATGCGTCTTTAGTTATGCAAAGAACGCAATAAAGAGATGTGGTTTCTTGAGTCCTATAGGGACGGTCTATTTATAGATACGTGTGTCCCGCTCATCTTCAGTCCTGTCAGAGCGGCATGTTTATAGATGCTCATGTAACTTCACCAAAAACCCGTTTTTGACAGGGGTCCCCACCCGTTACTGGGAAGGGGCGGAAAAAACGGAGCAGAAACCTAATAGTTAAAAAAATTGGAGGGAACGCTTTGGAGAGCAGTAAATCCTTAGCCGCATGGCAAAAATCACAACAATTTATCCCCGGTGGGGTCAACAGCCCTGTCCGAAATTTCAGCAAAGTCGGCGGGCATCCCCGTTTTATCGCACGTGGCGAAGGTTCAAAAATATACGATATCGATGGAAACGCATATATTGACTATGTTGCTTCTTGGGGGCCCTTAGTTTTAGGGCATGCGCATCCGAACATTGCGGAGGCTATCAGTGCAGCAGCGTTGAACGGCACCAGCTTTGGCGCGCCAACGACCTTAGAAACAGAACTCGCCGAAACCATTGTCAACGCTGTGCCTTCGATTGAAAAGGTGCGTCTCGTCAATTCCGGGACCGAAGCCACAATGAGCGCGATCCGCCTCGCACGCGGGTATACCGGTCGCGATAAAATCCTCAAAATTGACGGATGCTATCACGGTCATGTGGACTATCTCCTGGCAAAAGCCGGTTCTGGAGTCGCAACGTTTGGACTTTCTGATAGCGGCGGCGTGCCGGAAGATTTCGCACGCAATACGCTCACTGTCCCCTTTAACAATCCCGACGCTGTCCGCGAAGCAGTAGAAGCCAATCCAGACGAAATCGCCTGTCTCATTCTCGAACCGATTATGGGCAATATGGGTATCATCCCACCGCATGACGGATACCTCAATCAACTCCGTCAGATCACCGAAGAGCACGGTATTGTACTCATCTTCGACGAGGTTATCACTGGCTTTCGGGTGGCTTATGGCGGCGCCCAAACTTACTATAACGTCACACCTGATATGACCTGTTTAGGGAAGATTATCGGTGGCGGTTTGCCCGTTGGGGCATACGGCGGAAAACGGGACATCATGCAGTGTGTTGCTCCAGAAGGCGATGTCTATCAGGCAGGGACCTTGTCCGGCAATCCGTTAGCCGTTACCGCGGGTATAACAACGCTCAAAAGGCTTGCTGAACCGGGCACTTATGAACAACTTGAGACGCGGGCTGCAGCGCTTGCAGAAGGACTCGCTGAAGCAACCCAAAAACACGATATTGATGCTTGGCATAGCCGCGTCGGTTCGATGCTGATGTTCTACTTCACACCGGAGACCGTTACGGATGCTGATGGCGCACGCACAGCGGATACCGAACGTTTTGCACACTACTTCTGGGGACTCGTACAACGCGGGGTCTATGTCGCACCCTCCCAATTCGAGGCGGGGTTCGTCTCTTTAGTCCATTCTGAAGACGATATCAACAAAACCGTTCAAGCCGCAACACAGGTATTGGCGGATCTCGTTTAGGAGTTGTCAGTGGTCAGTTCGGTTTTTCTACGAAAAACCTTCAGTTTTCAGTGGTTACCAGTTACCAGATGTGTCCTTTCTGGCAACTGGACACTGGCAACTTCTTTACTGATAACTATTACATTATGTCCAGTTTTGATCAAATCGTTGAATTAATTGCCGATGATCTCAGTGCTATTGAGGTGAAACTCACGGAACACACCGCCAGCGAGTATAGTTTCGTCGATATGGCAGTCCAGCATGTTGTAGAAGGCGGTGGCAAACGGCTCCGTCCTATCCTTGTTGTGCTTTCTGCCAAAGTCTGCGGATATGAAGGGAACGATGCGCACACGCTTGCCGCTGTCGTTGAACTCATCCATGTCGCATCGCTTGTTCATGACGATGTGCTTGATGAAGCCGCGATCCGGCGTGGACGTGAGACGTTACAGACGAAATGGGGCAATAAAGTCGCTGTCCTCGTCGGAGATTATCTCCATGCGCGTGTGCTCTCTATGCTCGTCTCCCGCCGTGCCGACGATCCCGCGATGGCGATCCTCGCCGATACCACGCAGGCAATGTGCGAAGGTGAAGTTATCCATGCATATAAGAGCGGTGATTTTGACATCTCCGAAGCCGAGTACCTCAAAATCATCAGTTTCAAGACCGGTAAATTGATCGCTGCGTCCTGCACCCTCGGCGCACACCTCCGAAACCCAACAGACACACAGCAGGTTGAGGCACTCACAATCTACGGACAGCATATTGGGACGGCTTTCCAAATTGTCGATGATGTGCTTGATTTCACAGAGGATGCTGATAAATTAGGAAAAAACACATTCGGCGACCTCCGTGAAGGAAAACTCACTTTTCCAATCATTTATGCCCGAACGGTTTGTGATGATGATGAAAAGCAGATGTTGGAAAAAGTCCTGAATCCTAACACCGACGAAGCCGAGGCGATCGCCTTTGTTGAAGCTCTGTTCCAACGGTATGGTGTCGAGACGCACTGTTTGAAGGTTGCCCAAGACTATGCCGACCGTGCTAAGGCAGCATTGACAGACTTACCAGAGACACCTGCCCGCGTCGCACTCGAACAACTCGCAGACTACGTCGTCTCACGCGAATCATGAGGATGGCTATTAGTTTTAATCAAGAACGCGATTTCCGATATTTAAAAATATGCGCGTGTTCTTGGTTAAAGAAACCAGCGGCTGTCGGTTAAAGAGATTTTGATTAATCAGACCCCCTCTTAACTGACAACTGAAAACTGATAACTATAATAAAATGTTTTATCCTGTGCACGTAAACCTTCAAAACTGGAAATGCCTTGTCGTAGGGGGCGGGACCGTTGCTGAGCGTAAAGTTGTCGCTATGCTCATCAGCGGTGGTGATGTTACTGTGATTAGTCCTGATGCAACCGAATTGCTAACCTACCTCGCACAGAGCGGCACGATTCGCTGGCACAAACGGCAATTGAAAGCAAGTGACACGCACGGCTATTTTCTCGTCTGTGCCGCCACTGATTTCACGGATATTAATACGGCTGTTTTTGAGGAAGCATACGAGGAACACAAAATTCGTTTAGTTAACGTCGTTGACGTTATCCCACAATGCACCTTCGCCGCCGCCTCTGTTGTAACGGATGGCGAGTTAATGCTCAGTATATCCACGAGTGGTAAAAGCCCCGCGACGAGTCGCCGCATCCGCGAATATTTTGAAGAGGTCTTACATACTTCTTCCTTATACACACTCGGATATGAAGATGGAGTGCCGGTGACAATTGAGAATCAAGGGCTGCCTTATCCCGTCTATCTGTTATTAGAAGGTCGTCTCTGTATTGTCTTATGTGAAGAAAGAACACCAGAAATTAAACGTCGTATCTCATTGTTAGATCAGTGTGGTGCGTCTGTGTTATGTTCGACACCCGACGAAATGAAACCGCAGCACCTTGAAGATGCGTTCCTTGTGATCGCAGACAACCCCGCCGTTGTAAATACATCTTGTGGGAGTGATACCGCGTTCATTCGTGAATATCTTGAGGAACCGAGTGTTGGCACCCACTTCACCCCTGATCTCGTGATAGATGACAATCTGATAATTAGCGTATCGGCGCGGAGCAGCGCGGGCATTGGCAAGGTGGAACGCCTGCTTAAAAGGCTCTCAAACCAGTTTGAAAACAACGGCTACGGCGCATTTATCGAGTTCCTTGGGACGCGTCGTTCTGAGATTCTCAAGGCTTTTCCAACGCCTAAGAAACGCGCCAACTTCTTTGAAGTGCTTATCGACACCGTAGAAGATTCGATATCGGGGTTACAAACCCCTCCTACAACATGCTGTCTCGGTCTCACAAACCCTAAGTGTTCTGCTGAATGCCTTTTCAACTGGGTTCGGCACGGCAATTTGGAACGCGCCGATACCGTTACAAGAAACCTATTGGAGCTGCATAGCGGCGATAGAATGGGCGCCCAATAGACGCACCGCTGGTGAGATTAGCAAACCTCCCCAGCAATGTCCAGAACAGTTTAATCGAATCGAAAACCGGTTGTGGTTCTCACTGCGAAGCAGGACAAAACCGAGCGGAAACCTCCATATTTAAAAATATGATCAATTTTCTCTTTCTTCTTACACTTCTCATATACTTAGCAGCAAGCATTTTTCAGACGCTCTCGCTGGCTATCAGTAACCGGAGCGAAGCCGCTATCCTCCGTCCAACGATTGAGCGAATCGCTTTTTGGGGAACCAGTATCGGTTTCGCTTTTCTGAGCCTCTTTATTGCCTTATGGTGGTTAACACAAGGGCATTTTCCGATGACGCACTGGACCGATTCCACAGCCTTCTTTGCTTGGGCTATCACACTCATCTATCTCATCATCGTGCGTCTGACGCATCTCCGCACACTCGGCAGTTTTGTGATGCCTGTTGCGTTTATTGCTATACTTATCTCGTATAGTTTCGCCACACACACGGCTGCGCTCCCAGAACCGTTGCAAAACTATTGGCTACTGGCACACACCGCCCTCATTTTCCTTGGCTACGCCGCGTTCATCGCTGCCTTTGGGTTTGGATTGATGTATTTGATAGCCGAGCGGAAAATCCGCAAAAAAACGGACACACTTCTTGACAATCTCCTCCCTTCTCTCGGTGTTTCTGATGAACTTGGGTACCGTTGCACGATTCTCGGCGTGATTCTGCTCACAATGGGGGTCATTGTCGGGAGCCTCTGGACCCAGTATATCCGGGATGTCCCGTGGAGATGGCTTGATGCGAAAGTAATTTCCACCCTCATGACATGGTTTATCTATGTGCTCCAGATCGGGCTTCGTCAATTCTGGGGGTGGCACGGACGAAGAGCGGCGTACGCTGCAATTCTGGGTTTCGTTGCTGTCCTCTGCACTTACGTCGGCGTGGACCTCTTTTTGGACAGCATGCATACGTATCGCTGATTTTCTGAGGTAGCAGCCGTTTTGAATCGCGACTGCGCAACTTCCAAATTTGACACAATAGCGGATATGTGATATAATTTACGAAACGTGTCAACAACATTTCAGTTTTTAGATCTTTTGGTTAGAGGAATGAACCAGATCGTCTCCATCGGAACGAGCCATCATGTCGCCCCGATTGAATTCAGGGAAAAACTGGCGTTTTCCGAAGCACAACTTACTGAATCGCTCCAGCACCTTCGTGAATCTTATCAGATTCACGAGGCAGTAATTCTCTCTACCTGTAACCGGGTAGAAGTCTACGCTGTTGTGAATTCAGTGCGAACGGCTGATGCTGCCGCCAAAATGTTGGTTGAGTTCCTTTCCCACTACCACTATATTGGGGTGGAGCCCCTGAAAAAATGGACGTATCTCCATCATAACTTGGAGACAATCCAACACCTTTTCAGAGTAACAGCGAGCCTTGATTCTATGGTGGTCGGTGAATCCCAAATATTGGGACAGGTCAAGACCGCTTACGATACCTCGCGGGAAGCCGGTGGTGGCGGCTCAATTCTCAATCGTCTTTTTACCAAGGCTTTCAGTGTGGGTAAACGGATCCGCTCCGAGACAACTATCGCCACTGGTGCTGTTTCTATTAGTTACGCCGCCGTTGAACTCGCCAAAAAGATTTTTAATACACTTCAAGGCAAGACTGTTGCGATTCTCGGGGCAGGTGAAATGAGTGAACTGACCGCAAAGCATCTCGTTTCAAATGGTGTTTCTAATGTGATTGTTGCAAATCGCACATACGAACGTGCTGTCAAAGTTGCAGACAAGTTTAACGGTACACCCATCGCTTATGATAGCAACCTCGATTTCCTTATTGATGCCGACATTGTTATTAGTTCTACCGATGCCCCCGATTATCTTATCAAACGACAGCCCCTCGCTCATATCATGCGGAAACGCAAGCACCGGTATATGTTTCTCATTGACATCGCTGTACCACGCGATATAGACCCCGATGTGAGTAAGATTGATCACGCCTTCCTTTACAATATTGACGACCTTGAAGCCGTTGTCGCCTCCAACCTCAAGGATCGGCAGCAAGAAGCAAACCGGGCAGAGCAGATCGTCGCCGAAGAAGCGAAGCGGTTCTACGACCAATTGCAAATCTTTCAGGTCAACCCTACTATTAAAGCACTCCATCAGCAGTTTCGAGAGATCGCTGACACTGAATTGCAAGCGTGTTTCTATAAAACAACACTTTCGGATCAAGAGGAAGCGGCTGTCGCTTCGATGACGCAAGCGATTGTCAAAAAACTGCTCCACCATCCCATGCAAAATCTACGCTGTGCTGTCAACGATGGAGATGCCGACCACGGGCAGTACATCCAAGCTTTGCAGGAATTGTTCGCCTTGGATGTTAACGATGATAACTCAGATGTGTAAGGTGAATCCCGTCAAGAGCAACATAACTTCACGCAAACCCCGTTTTGATAAGGTTCCCCACCCGTTACTGGGAAGCGGAGAAAAAACCGAGCGGAACCCCGATATTTATAGTAAAGCTTTTAATTAATTATACACTTTTATAATTTCATCAATAGATTTTTCAGCGTTGTATTGACGTATCCGCTTAATGTTGGCGAAATCTTTCTCAATGGGATTCAACTCCGGTGAGTAAGGTGGTAAAAACAATAAACTCGCACCGCAGGTCTCGATCAAGGCTGCTGTCTGTGAACCTTTGTGGAAAGAGGCATTATCCATAATTACAACGTGGTTGTCATCAAGCATAGGACACAACATCTTTGAAAGCCATGTGTTGAACGCAATCGCATCGCAACTGCCTTCAAAAAGCACAGGTGCCGTGAAACACCCCTCAAGGCGTGCAGCAATCAAGGTCGTCTGCCTATAGTGATTACTTGGCACTTTATCTTCAACACAGACGCCTTTGGGCGCATAAGCATACCGACGGAAATCCGTTGCGGTGAAACCACTCTCATCAATATAAACAGGCTTTTTACCATGCTTTTGCGTTTCTTGGTGAAGTGCTGCGAGATACTCTTGCCGCTTTACCGGACACTGTTCTTTGTAAGTTTGCGTTTTTTTTTTCGCGTGATATTGAGTTTGGATAGGGCATAAAAGATGCAGTATGTAGAAACCCCGAAGTGTTTGGCACGTTCGGCGAGAGGGCTATCCGGAAAATCGGAGACGTGTTGCTCAAGGGCATCGTAATCAATGTGTCGGGGACCCTTGGGACCCGGTTTCTGAAGGGCAAAAGGGTCTTCAGCTTCTAACCAATTATAGATCGTCCTTCTTGAGACACAAAAGATCCGTTCAGCGGCGGCTTTACTACCACCGTCATTGATGAAATCAAGAACGCGTTTGCGTAAATCTGTTGAGTATGCCATAATCATAAACAATAACATAAATCTCATAAAATGTAAACTTATTTTCATAATCTACTATAATGTCCTCGGTACCCTGTATATACTCGTCTCCTTCAGTTGTTGGAAACTCAGGAATATGCACCGGTGCCTCATCAGCGACCCCGTTTGGCAGACAAAGTGCCAATCCGAGTAGTAAAATGAGTGCTCTTTTGCGCAAAATGTTCCTCATTATTTTCTCTCCACAAATCGTGATTCAACACGGTGGTCCCTTTACTTGATTATCAAGAGTTTCCGCGTGGCGGTGAAGTCGCCTGCGGTGAGGGTGTAGAAATAGACACCACTCGCGACAGGTTCACCGTGTCGGTTTTTACCATCCCAATACGCGGCACGCCCGCGGCTTTGATAAACACCGGCAGGCTGATGCCCTAACGTCAACGTCCGCACCACGCTGCCGCGGACATCGTAGATCGTCAAGGTTACTTTCGCATCGGTTGCCAAGTGATACGGTATCCACGTTTCAGGGTTGAACGGGTTCGGATAGTTCGGTAACAGTGCCGATGTCTCCGGTATCGCCTTCATTTCTGTGAGCAGCTGCAGCAGCTCTTCAAGGACTACCGGTATTCCTTTTTCAAGGCGCACATCGCTGGTCGCGAGACGCTTCGCATCGGTCAGCGCAGCAGTAACATTGCGGTATGTGAGGTTCCCACGCGATAAAGCGTTCGGGGCTCCTGCGACAGCTTCAATCTCCGCTGCCTGTTCTGCGACCACCGCCAACACGGCTTCTATCTCTTCTAGCGAAAACCCTTGGGTAGTGCTGTTGGCAGCATCAATCCCTTGAGCGACCGCGGTAAGGTCTAAGATGTCAACCACCGCATCGGCATTGACATCTGCGGGGAGGCTGATCCCTACTGGCACTTGCGTTCCATAAAAGAGTGCGACAATCGCAAGGTCTATGGTGTTCACCTGCCCATCGTCGTTGACATCCAAAGGAGAGCCAGGGGGCGGAACAGGAGGTTCAACCGGGGGCTCTTGACCTATCACGGTAATGGTAAAGTTCAAAGAATCAGAATTATTCCCGGCATCCATAGTGGTGTACGTCGCGTTGGTGGTGCCGACTGTAGTAGGCGTGCCGGTAAGTAACCGCGTTGCTGCATTAAAGTCGAGCCCGTTGGGTATTGGCGAGAGCGTGTAGCGATACGGGGCGATGCCGCCTGTTGCCGCAGGCAACGCCAGTGGCGTGATAAGCGTGTCAACCGGGAACGTCTGATCCGCAATCGTAGGTGGATTGAAGATCAGCGGTGGCGTGGTTGACGGCTGAACGGTAACTTTGACACCCGTGGAGTAGTTATTGTTCGTAAAGGCTTCATTGGCAACAAGGTCGACACCTGCACCGTAGTAGGATGTGCCGGCGGAAGGTGCAGTGACCGTAAAACTCACTTCGCTTGTAGCAGCAGGTGCCAGCGCATCCATAGGTCTTGAACCGAGCTCGATATCAAAGGGTGTAATGCTGTTATCAAAAGACTGATAAAACCACAAGTTTGTTGGGGACGCAGCGACACCACCCCTGTTTCTGACGATAACCGACAGCGTAAAACTTGCACCAGGAATGGGGGCATCCGTGTTCACCCAGACGGCTTCAACAACCAAATCGGATGCAGTTTCGGCAGGTGCAGGTAAATGCTGCTCGATTTCAGGCAGAATATGCGACATCAAACTGCCGGCATTAAAAAGCGGCTCACCGGTAAACCGATTGGTCCAAGCACTATGATGAATCCCGATAACGCCTGTTCCATCACGCAGGAAAACCGGCGAACCGGAGGCACCACCCTCAGAGTCTGCAAGGTAAGCGAATATGAAGGGCAACTCGGCGGTGAAAGCCGGTGGCAAATCCACGATTTCCGTGTTGTTCCGGACAATCTCTTTCGACCTACCAGCAGGATGCGAAATCAGTTTCACACTCTGATCTGAATCCACACGGGTCGTGGTATCCAGTTCGAGCCATCCATAAGTATTCCCGAGGGGTCTATCCAGTCTGAGAAGGGCGTAGTCCTTAAGTTCATCCATCTGTACAATGCCAGACACACGCGCTGTGAGACCACCGAGCGTCTCATCCACCTCTTCCTCCTGATAATAATCCATGAAAATGGCGGCACCTTCAAGCGGGAGGAGACCGTCCTCGTCATGAATACAGTGGTGGTTCGTCATGAACAGATCGGGACCTACGAGGAAACCGGTACAAATAAAACCCCGCAGACCGTCCCGACTCGGGATAAAAAACAAGCCGACTTTGCGTCCGAGAATGTAGTCCCGACTGTTTGGCGGGAAGTCCCGCATCTTTTCAAAATCATTGGTCCCGAATATTATATTGGGTACTCTTTGAAATTCGGCGTTGCCTTGTATATACGCTGCGCCATCAGCGGTTGGGAATTCAAAGTCGCCTTCAAGTAAGCCTTCTGGAATAGCAAACCCGTTTGTGACACCAAGTGAAACCAAACCTAAAATTACGATTAAAAACAGAATGTGGGATTTTCTAAACTTTCTAAGCACAGTTAACTCCTTACTTTAGTAAATATAAGCTGCTATAAGCTGCTATAAGCTGCATAAATTTTGTGTTTTTACGCTGTGAGTTTGCATCGTCTCTCTGTTGCATCGTTTCCGATTCCACTCGGTGGTGGTAGAGACCTGCCTTGCGGCAGGGTGGAATTCTCTACCAACGATGCTGTTCATAGCATAGCACACGTTAAAATAAAATCAAGTTTTTTTTGATTTTACTATTGAAACCGAACCGACGCAGCTAACGTTTATTGAAGTGTTGCAGGTTTGAAGTCCTGCAACATTGCAATCTATCAATCTTGAAATCCTGCAGAGAAGTAACCAGTGGCCAGTAACCAGTTAAAGAGTGCCTCGCAGTGAGAGTTGTGGCAATAACTAAAATGTTCCCGACACAAGGTCTTAACTGGTAACTCGTAACTGGAAACTGGTAACTCTAAAAAAGGAAATTTAAAATATGAAGACGTTAGCTGTTCTTTCCCGGAAAGGTGGCACCGGCAAGACGACCCTCGCGATCCATCTCGCCGTCGCCGCTGAACGCGCCGGACATACGACTATTCTTATCGATCTCGACCCACAAGCCTCCGCGGCGAAATGGAACGACCATCGCGAAGGCGATACACCTTTTGTCGTGACGGCGCCCCCATCACGCTTAACAGAAGTTTTGAACAAAGCCGCGGACGGCGGCGCAACCCTCGCAATCTTGGATACCGCACCGCACACCGAGATCGCCGCACTGGATGCCGCAAGCGTCGCAGAGATGGCGTTGATCCCATGCAAACCGGCACTCATCGACCTACAGGCGATTACCTCAACCATCAATGTGATCCGTCTCGCGAACGTGCCGGCACGGATCGTTTTCAACGCTGTCCCCGCCAGAGGTGACCGTGTCGATCAGGCGCGTGAAGCCGTCAAAGTCTTTGATGTGCCGTGCGCGCCGTGTGAAGTCGGGAATCGAATCGCTTTTAGCGATTCCTATAACGCCGGACTCACCGCACAGGAATACGAACCGCGCGGAAAAGCGAGTCGTGAAATCAGAGAACTTTATACTTACATATCAACCGAAATGGGGGTATAATAGGAGGAGTTACCAGTTACCAGTTACCAGTTACAAAAAGAGATGTGTGTTTGCTTGGGTGTTTCCCTGAGGTTCATCTGAAACCTCTTTAACTGGCCACTGGATACTGGATACTGATAATATGGCAAAGAAACCGAATCTCGCAGAAGCTTTTAAAGTCGATGAAAACGAGTTACAACCGAAACCTGAACTCCAAGTCGTTGAACCTCAGCCGAAGCCTACCGCGAAAGCGGCAGCGAAAAAGAAGCATATCGGCGGCTATTTTCCACCCGATGTCTACACACAGATGAAAATCCTCTGTGCTGAGACGGGTATGACGACCCAGGAGATATTGACGGAGGGCCTCAACGCCGTCTTTCGGATGCACGATAAACCACCGATAGCGTGAAGTAGTTATCAGTACGATTTTTTTTCAAAAAATTTTTCAGTTTGCCTCGCAGTGAGAGTACTCGGTTAAGAGAGACGCTCTATATCAAGTTTCCCTCTTAACCGATAACCGATAACCGATAACTGACAACTATTCCTCCGACAACCGATAACCGATAACCATTAACTATGATTTCTGAAACTTATTGGACAATTTTAGAGCATGCGAACCGCGAGTTAGCGTTGCGTTTTGAGAAACTCAAGAAAGCGCGCGCCACCGGTGATCCGGAAGGCATCAAACAGGCGCGGATGGAGTATCTACGGGCGTTGCAGGTACTCTATACCGATGCGCAGAGTGCCGTCTCGCAGCCGATGCGTTTTAAGTCGTAACAGGCTGCTCCGACTCGTCGGCTGATAGTTCAAAAAAGGGTTGTCAATTTTTCGCAAAACTGATACACTCAATAAATCCAGTTTTGGGTGGCACTACGAAGCGTACCGCTCGGTATGTCTGCCACCCTCCCACCTTTGTAGGGAAATATAACTGGAGACTGGAAAATCCTTAAACAATCTTTGTATAATTTACACTATAGATTCCATCTACAATATGTTGGACTCTACACCACTGAATCTTGCTTGAAATAGAATCAGCACGAGAGCAAAAGGAGGTTCACATGACTGACAACACACGCAACGAAATTGCGCGTCACAGTTTAGAAATACTCAAGTTGGCTGTACTGGAGGTATTATATCAACACACCGGACCGCATAAGGGTTGCATGAGCGCGGCTGACATTCGCGAAAAACTTAAAATACAGCGTCCAAAATACGCAGCGGGCAGCGTCAACGATCTGTTTCACGGCACGCTTTCATATTTGAAAGATGACA
This sequence comes from Candidatus Poribacteria bacterium, assembly GCA_009843785.1. Classification (GTDB taxonomy): domain Bacteria; phylum Poribacteria; class WGA-4E; order WGA-4E; family WGA-3G; genus WGA-3G. Next base: position 40,226 of record VYCT01000339.1, read on the forward strand.
AGTATGCCGACCATATTTACAGGGACGCATGGCGGATCACAGAGCTGGGAATATCGGTTATTGAAAAGGAAAACGCGTTATGATGTAAACTGGATATCCTTAAAGTGATATAGGAGATGTATGCGTTTATGGAAACTGTGATGAAAAAGGCATTTGACCGAGATACGGGCCGATACTACATGGTAGCAATGCCAGGCCCCGCAACCGTTAGACAGAATATCCTTGATCTTGAGTATCCTGAAGACGGAATCAGCGTTAAGGATGCGTCAATTATATTAGCCGAGAAGCTTAACCTTTCTGACGAACAGAAAAATGCAAGGAATAGTTCCAACCTCAATGTGTTTCGTTACAGTGTGGTTGCCCCACAATTTAAATGGCTCTTAGAGGCGGGTGAACTCGAACAACCCGGAGGCCCCAGAACCCTCTACTTTCCAGCTATAAGCAGCTCGGATTCATCAGATAGTACGCTTCGTGAAACCTCTCCTGATCCTGAACCTGAATGGGCATCTTCTCCAGAATCGGTGAAGAGAACAGCGGTGGACCCTGATACAAACGAAGAATACGAGGTACCCTTACCACCAACTTCTGTTGTCAAAGAAGCACTTCTTGATTTTGACTATCCAGCGAGTGGAATTCAGATTAAGGATATTGCAGAGGCATTGGCTGACCAATTAGAACTCACCGATAAGCAGAGAGAGGCCAAGAATACATACGGTCTGGTTTGGCGATTTCATGTAAATATCACAGCAAATGACTTAGTAAACTCGGGGCAACTTTTGAAACTAAGGCGTGGATGGATTATCAATCCTGAACAGCCGGACGTGGAGACTCCAGAAGATGCTGATGGTGACTCCGCATTTTCTGATGGAGATACGCCGTCTCCCGAAGCTGTCATTGATCGGAATTATCGAAAACACCGAGACGGATTGAAGGCAGAGCTTCGAGAAAAAATTATGGCCAGCGATCCAGGTTTTTTTGAGAAACTGGTTCTTTGCCTTCTCGTTGAGATGGGGTATGGTCGTTCGCGGGCAGATGCTGAAGTCTTAGGACGTAGTGGTGATGGGGGTATTGACGGTATTATTAAAGAAGATGAACTCGGACTTTCTCTGATTTATATTCAGGCAAAGCGGCAGGAGGGCAATGTATCAGTCTCTCAAGTCCGAGATTTTACTGGAGCATTAGATTGTAAAGGTGCCCAGAAAGGGATATTCATCACAACTTCAAATTTTACTCAGCCTACTAAAGATTTTGTAGAAGAAGTACGCTCTAGGAGGATTATCCTTATCGATGGCGATCAACTTGTGGAGCGGATGATTGACCATGACTTAGGTGTTTCCTTAGGGATCTTTTACCAGCTCAGAGAGGTGGATCCGGGTTACTTTTCTATAGATGATGAGGAAATAAATGATGAATGAAACAACAACCCTGTTTGTATGAATCATAGGCGTAATTTTTAATGAAGATAATACCAGACAGATTTGTATACCCGACACGCGATTTTAATGTAGTAGGTTTTGAAATCAGTCCGACTGAAGATAAGGAACGTATTGACCAGGCTTTTGTGGAAGCATCCGAACACGGAGGTGACCCTCGCGACACGTCCGGAAAAATGCGGACTAAAGATGAACGCTTGAGAAAACGCTATTTGGGTGCTTTAACTGAGAATTTACTTGTTGAATATTTGCAGTCTGAACTTGGGGATGGTGTGTGTGTCGTAAAAAAACCATTTGAGACGTATGAAAAACATGTAGACATAGAAATACATTGGGATGAAAATATGACACCTCTTGAGGTCAGGTCGTCATTTTACTATGCAACTTACCTACGTAATGTTATCGGTACACATTTCAAAACCCTTGGTCCCTACAGTACAGCCCGTAAACCTGGTGAGACTGTGAAGGGCTTTTATTTGCAAGGGGTACTTAGGCAGCAGTTTAACATTGAAGATGACCATACACTTTACTTTACTGGCGGTGCTCCAGGTGATTGGTTTTTAGAAAAAGGAGTCGTAAGTACTCTTAAACAAGACAGTGCTGAGTATTTGGTTTTGCCTATGCTTGAAGGCATGGATGCTACGGAGATTGTGAATGCGATAAAGAGTATCATCCATGGAGTTTAAAAATGAATGTTGAAAACAGAACTATTTTTGAAGGTGATAATCTACATATCCTGCGAGGGTTTGATTCTGAGACGATAGACCTTATTTATTTGGATCCGCCCTTTAATTCCAATCGGACGTATGAAGCTCCGATCGGAAGCGAGGCTGCTGGTGCAGCGTTCAAAGACGCTTGGACATTAAGTGATTTGGATAATGCTTGGCACGGCGAACTTGCTGAGCATGAACCTGCACTCTATTCTTCTATTAGTGCTGCTGAATTTAGCCATAGCAAGTCTATGAAAGCTTACCTTATCATGATGGGCATCCGAATGCTGGAACTGCGACGTGTGCTGAAACCAGATGGAGGCATCTATCTGCACTGTGATTCGACAGCAAGCCACTATCTGAAAACGATGATGGATAGTATTTTCGGAAGAAATAACTTTAGATCTGAAATTACATGGAAGCGCACAACATCTACGCAAAAAGGATCTCAGCATCGTAGTATGCGGTGGGGCAATAACGCTGATGTACTCTTGTTTTATGCGATGTCTCGATCTACGTCATTGTGTCCTGAAAGGGAACTCACAGAATCTGAAATCTTGGAAAAATTCAAACATATTGACGAAAATGGTCAGCGATATTATGACGACTCAGCTCATATTTGGCGAACCCCAAATATGGGAGAGCGTCCAAACCTTTGTTATGAATGGCGTGGCTTTGTGAACCCACATATAGCTGGATGGAGGTTGAGCAGAGAGCGTTTGGAAGAAGAATATCAAAAAGGGAACATCGTTATTCGTCCTGATGGGAAATTGGAACGTCGGAAGTATCTTAAAGACTACAAAGGTGCTTCCTATGGTAATATCTGGGATGATATACTACCGCCCGGGCAAGGCGAACGCACTGGTTACCCAACTCAAAAGCCTCTCGAACTTTTAAAGCGTATTATCAGGGCGAGCAGTAAACCTAATGATATTGTTCTTGATCCATTCTGTGGGTGTGCAACAACTTGTATCGCAGCGGAAGCCGAGCAGAGACAATGGATCGGTATTGATCTAAGCCCCAAAGCTGTAGAACTTGTAAAATTTCGTCTGGAGCACGAATTGAAACTTACGGAAGATGGGGATATGCTCGGGGACAAGGTTATACACCGGACGGACATACCTACTCGCTTGGTGCCAGAAGAACCGCGTCAGATACATGCTGATACCTTGTTCGGTATTCAAGACGTAGTGGGACAGGCTTTATCGCAAGTTGAACTCCGGCAGTATCGATCATATAAGCATACATTGTATGGACTTCAGGAAGGCAAATGCAATGGGTGTGAAGTGCTGTTCCCGTTTAGGAACCTGACAATTGACCATATCATTCCGCGCTCCAGAGGTGGCACTGATGACCCTGATAATCTCCAGTTGTTGTGTGCCGCGTGCAACTCCACGAAAGGTGATCGGACGCAAGCGTATTTGATACAGGCGTTAAAAGAACAGGGCGTTCGTCGCGAGTGAAGATGAAGTGCCAACGTTTATTCAGACCGAATATTAGCAAAGTTAAGACAAGTGTTGTTGGTCGCATTCAACGGGTCTCAAAGCACCTAACGCCGAGCAGTGTGTCAGAATCTTGGTTTAGAGGGTGGTCTGAATTTCCGATGGCAGTACAAACAAATTCTGGAGGATTTAGTTTATGGAAATTACGTTAAAGGCATTGCCAGACCAAGAGACTGTCCCATACGTGCAGGCTATTACCAATAATCAGCAATGCAACTCTTGTAACCAAACTCTTACGTTTGACGAAAGCTACAGAATAATTGATAACAGCGTTTTATTCTATAGGGAACCTTATTTCACCTGCGGATGTAAGCAATTTATTTGGGTCTCGTTTCTTCAATCCGATTCAGAGTATATCAGTGACCCCAGAGAACTCTCTAATCTAATCAATCCTGAAACACACTCAAAAGCGAAGGTTGTAAAAGTTTCACGTGCGGATATTAGATTTCTTAAAGAAGACCTAAAAAGCAATAATATCCAACCAATAGACAATTACAATTCACTATACAAATCAGTAATCACCCTTTCTATGCAGATTCAACTCACCTTTATATTGAAGCCTGAAGCATTTTTTCATGTAGATTTTTGGGAAACAGAAAGGACCGGACTGTCAGATTTCATAAATAATATTATTCGTAATTCAGGCAATTTATTTTGGTTGGAAGTTAAACGCCTTCTACTGATAGAGAGTACCAGATTAATCGGGAACTTAGTTGACAAGAGAACTTCAGATACTTTCAATCTTAATGTGCTAAAAAAGAAATACCCTAATATTTCCTCACTTAAAAAGCTATCAGACGAATTCGATTGCAAAAAAGGAAAATATTATAAAATTCGCCGGTTTAGGAATAAATGGTTATCCCATACAGAAGCAAAATATAAGACAGCCAGCGAAGATGAACCTAATCAAAAATTATTGGCGGAATGCTTAGAGGATATAATAGTATCCGTTAACGATATAAGCCAAGCCATGGGGCTTACATTCACAATAGAACATATTCAACTCGATACACGCACAGAGCAACGCGATTCCCTGTTATCAGTGTTAGGAAAAATCAATTATGCCTTGGACACCGAAAGAAGAGAGGGCGAGAACAATGCCGGTACTAACAATCAATGACATAGAAGTTGGCATGAAATTTAGGTGCCTATCGCCAGTTCACGTCCGTCCTTATCCGCGTTGACGAGAGTTGTTGTGGTTTTCAACCTCTTACAGAGAAGGATGATGCTATATGAAAGGCACAAGACCCCTCGATAACGACGAGATCAGACAAGTTGCCGCATGCTTTGACGGCAGCTTTGAAATCCGTAACCGCGGGCTTTTCATGCTCGGCGTAAGTACTGGCGGACGTATCTCCGAATTGCTCAGCCTACGCGTCGGGGATGTCTACCAAAACAAGCGTCCCGTGACCGATCTCCTTTTCGATAAATCCGTCGTCAAGGGGGGTGAGGTTTCCAGAGCTGTACCCGTCAACAGCGATGGTCGACGCGCCATAGAAGACCTGATCGCTTGGCACGGCGAGCGATACCAGAACGCCGACAAAGATCGTCCGCTATTCCCATCGAGGAATGGGCAGGGCGAGAAACGGATGTCGCGCCGAACCGCACACGATGTTTTGAAACGTGCTTTTGAGGCAGCAGGGCTGAACGGTCATCTCGCGACGCACAGTTTGCGAAAGAGTTTCGCTCAACGGCTCTATGATCGCACCGGTGATATTTTTGCCGTGCAAGAGATGTTAGGGCATAAATCTGTCACGACGACCCAGAAATACTTGGGCGTGAATTACGCGAACATCAAGGAAGCCGTAGAGGAGATGGCGGTTGCCAGTGAGCTGCACATTAGCGGACTTTTGGGCAGTGCAATCAAAAAAGAGAAGGACGAAACCCTGTTCCTCGAACTCGCACTCCGCGGGTACGACCTCTCCAATTTGCGAGATGACAACGAAACTACAGCCGAAATCGTCAGGATCAGTTAAACCGTCCAATCAACCCCATAGAAGACCCACCCACAATCCCTGCAGTGCGCGCCGATATTAAGGTGCTTGTCTCTCGTCCGACGGTTGCTTTGACTTGACCGCTACGGCAGGCGAAATACGGCATGGCGAAGACATGCAGAGATGAAAAATACGAAAGTCGCTACGCTCCATTTTTCACCACTGCCGCCAGCCAATACCGCGCTGCCTCCGCTACAGTTTCTGCTCGTGCAACGTCCCAGTAAACGCCGAAGTGCGCATTTTTTAAAGATAAGGCACGCCCTGCACCTTTCGCAATTTTCGCAGCCTGTCGCAGCATTTCGCAGCTTGCGTCGGTAAGGACAGATATTATTCAACCTCCAACAGAAAACAAAAACAAAGAGTTGTAATCCGAGCGGTTTTCTGGGTTTTCTGTCCGCAAGCAAGCGAAAGGATAGGGAAGAGTTCAAATAACGCTTGCTTGCTGCGTTTAGATAAATTGAAGTTGCTAATTTGGGCAGGATAGAAAGCACAGGGCTTTCACCGCGGTGCGCGTTTGGGTATCAGATCAGCGCAAGCCTAAGCGGAATTTAGGCATAAACCGGTCGTTTGGGCAAAAAAAATGCGCATTCTTGCCGAAAAAAACGCAAATTTTTTAGCAATTTTATTTGACTTTTATTGGTTTATGTGGTATAATATATATAAGAAAAACGGCAGGGGTTCACCGCTAAATGATTCCCCTACCGACTAAATCCACGACTTGCGTCGCTTGCTTTAATTATACCTCGCAATGCGGCGAAAGTCAAACTTTATGAGGTATGATGATGATAGAAATCACATTGCACGGGCGAAACGGTGTCCGTACAATCCAAATCAAACCCCGCGGTTTCCCAACGCGCCATGTGCGTACAAGACAGGTGGCCGCGCCTGTTTCCCCAATTCCCCCGCCTCCCGAACCGCCACCGGTACCAGCTTGCCCAGTGCTCGCAGCATTCCACACGCTGCAGCGCGTCGTCGGTGGCAACGGCTACTTCATCCTTGATGAAATCTTTAGGGTCGTCCGTCAAGAGGGTGCCTCGCTCTCCCGCGATGCGCTCCTCGAAACGCTCCGGTCTTACTACCGAGACGGCAAAATCGCGTTCCGGCAGGGCTACGGCTCGCAACTCCAGTTTGCGCTGAAGGGGGAAACAGTATGAAAAAAACGTTGTCCCCGGATGCCCTCGCTGAACTGGCGCGGGTATACCTCAAATCCGCTTGGATCGCAGCCCCGCAATGGGACTTGCTGAAAAAGCGATGGGTCCGTATTTCACCACACGGCACTGCAACCTCGAGTTGCGGTGTCCCGGACTTCACCGGCATCCCGAAAACCGATGCTGACATCAAACCACATCAACGGTTGATGTGGCGACGGTGCCAACGGTGCCATCTCATCCGTCCGTGGGGTGGTTGCTATCGGAATTCAACGCCCTATGTAGAACCCTGGAGGTAAATGATGAAGCATACACCGAATCCTCGGCACCGGTACCATCGGAAGTGCCAGTGCGCTCCGTGCCGGAAAGTCCGGTATGTCCTGATGGGTCTTGAACCCCGCGAGCGGATGTCCGTAAACGAACTGCGAATCCTTCTGAACGCGTGCCACGATTACGGCACCGTTCATGAAGGCGATTTCCCAACCCTTGAAGCACTTGTCCAAGCACAGGCGGAGTGCCGGCTGCGCGCAACGGATATGCACAGCTCCGGTGAAATCCTGATTATCGGTCGGGATGCCTGCTACGTCACCTTCAAGGTTGACTAAATAGTCACCAGTTACCAGTGGCTGTAGGGGCGAGGTAACCTCGCCCTTACAAGAAGTTTCTTTTCTGGTAACTGGTAACTGGAAACTGGAAACTATAAAAAGGAGATATGGCAGTGATCGATCTTCAAAAGAAAATCACACAAGCCGAATACGAGGCGAACAAAGCAGCGATTACCGCTGCGGTTGCCGCGCAGGATGCCGAGTTTATCCGTCAAGAGTTGCGGATGACAAACTGGACAGTGTTCCATCGCGACGAACTCGGTATCATTGCTGAATGTAAACCGACGCAAGCGATGTGGCAGTTGTGGCGTAGGGATCGGATCCAGATTGACAAAAGGGCATTACAGATAACCAAAAGAGACGGCGGTTGGATCGTTCAATGCTACGACAATGAACTTTCCGAGTTGCTGATTAACGCCTAAAAACCGAGTAGCAGTCACCAGTTACCAGTCACCAGTGGCCAGTTAAAAGAGGTTTCCTCGCTGGCAACTGGTAACTGGCAACCACTATAAAAAGGAGATACACATATATGTGCACCATTCAAGCTAAAAACGATGCTTTCCGAAAAGCCGTCATGTTCGCGCCCCATCCCGACGGTAAAGCCGTTATGACCCCCGGTGTGGCGCGTCTCGGCAGCGCGGTGTGTGCTCGGATTTACAAGCAGATCGCCGAGTTCGATGACTTTACCGAGGACAATGACCCCTACGAGGATCACGATTTTGGGAGTATCCAACCGCAAGGACTTCCCAAGATATTCTGGAAAATAGACTATTATGAGGATGCCGATATGGAATACGGGGCAGAGGATAAACTGAACGCCTACCGCGTCCTTGTTATCATGCTTTCAGAGGAGTATTAGCATGAGGGAGACCCTCAATTTCTATTTCACGAACCCCAAACCGACACCGCTGCGTCCGATAGAGATCGAAAACCACCGAAAGGTTATCTGCCTGCTCCAGCGACGTGGCGTTGATAACGCGCACCGGCTCAGTTATGATGCAGGTAGAGAATTGCTGGCGAAACTCATAGCCGTTGAGGTCCGCGAGAAAGAATAAATGGAGGCAGGGGCGGATAATGCTGCCCCTGATATTTTGATGCCCAAGAATTTTAACTACTACAAGATGGGCGCGGTTGCCTATCTTTTCATAAACGAACCGGATAAAACCGTGAAGGAGATCGCCGATGCGGTTGGTATCCGCGAGAATACTGTCCACCAATGGCAAGCGAAAGGCGAATGGGACAAGGCGCTCGATGCGTTCAACTTCACCGGCGATAGAAGCCTCCGCAGGAAAGCCGCTCGCGATCTTGAACGTGAGAGTAGCGACGTGATCGCCTTGGCGGAATCGATGTACCGTGAGGCGCGTGATACGGGGATGAACAAGGGACAGGCATCCAAGCATACCGCTAAAATCGTCAATGTTTCTGAAAAAACCATCTTTAACTGGCGCAAGCGGTTTGCATGGGATGAGTAGGCTTCGTCATTTGACGAAGGGATGAGTTATAGACTGTAGCGCGTAATGAAGCAGATCGCTTATGGGGTTTTTGCTGGGGTGTTTCTTCAAGTACGCCGCAAAATGGAGCGCGGATCTACGGAGAGGCACTTCATTCATCAAACTGACTTGACCGAACCGCAAGGAAAGTTAAAAAAATGAAAGAAGATCGACACATCTACATGTTCACGCCTGCCGGTTGGCAACATCTTGAGACCGGCAAAGTTGTCGAGTCTGGCGGCATTCCGCTCGACGCAGAAGATGTTCAACGGCTCAAAGAATTGTATCTCGAAGAAGAAGTTAACAGTGACCAGTCACCAGTTACCAGAGAAGAAAAGCGTTCGTCAGGTGAATAAGTTTCCAGTTTCCAGTTTCCAGAAAGAAATGTTTGGAGAATCACAAACCCTCTTAACTGGTTACTGGTGACTCATATAAGTCTATCGCGATCGGAACTTCCGCCCCCGCTTGCGTCTCGGTTTAGCGGTGATGGGGTTCTGTTCTTGTGCTGCACGGAAAGCGACTTTTTTCTCGAAAGCTTCGCGATCTCGCCGCTCACGCGCAAGTTTCCGCCGCCGCTGGAATTGCGGACTCGCATAGTATTCTTCCTGCGTTATCTTACGAGGTGCAGGGTCAACTTTTTTTTCTTCGACCGTTAGCAGCAGTTCTTCTGGGCTTATGATTCTATTTCCGTGTTTATCCATCTGTTACCTGCCATTTTCTATAGGACTTTATATCACTCTGTATCCACGTCACAATATGCCGGACGGCTCTATACACCCTAACAAAAAAACCTTTTCTTTTCGGATTCCGCCACGGCGCAGGCTGTAGTGATAAATGCCAACCTGCTTGTAGAAGTTTGTATGGCTGAATGAGCCCGTAACACAATAGGAAAGCGAGTAAGTTCGTTTCACGGGTAAAGAAATAATAGCGATTTCTAACTGTGAATGCAATAGAGCTGAAAAAAGGGTTTTCGTTTGACATGATATTCCTTTGAAAATGTGTGGCACCGGATATGCAGTCCACACACGACAGCAGCCATAGTGAGGTTCGCGGCATATCCCGCTCGCCTCTGCGAAAGTCATCCGATCACTATCATCGTGATGGGATGCTTTCGCTGGCTTTTTTAAATGACTCCCTAAAATGACAGTTTGACTGCGGCAAGGGTTGCCAATTCGGTTTCAATCGCATCGTTGAACGTCTGCAGCCCGAAATTCGCGCCGATTTCAAGGTTGATATTATCGCGCAGCTCGAAACTCGTAGATGGCGTGATAATCAACTGGTGCACCGGGTTGTCACCCGCGCCTGCTAATTCCGGCATCAAGCGGACACCCAGACTCACATCGTAGGGCAGATGGACTTCCGTTGACAGTAGCAGATTGACACTGTTCCCGGCTTTGAAAGACAATCCACTCGGCGGCGGATGCAAGGTTTCAAGATCGCGTCCGTCAAGTGCGTTCGGATCGTAGCCGAGATTTTCAAGATCGTCCCGCGCATTCGGGGGTCCGAAAGGACCGGCGTTACGACCGAACACGCCGATGGAAATAGGGAATTTGGCGTTTCCGTGTTCAAGCTGCACCTCAATTGCCAAGCCGACATCTGCTTGCCGACCGAGATCACGGACCGTCGGTCCCTTGAAAACACCGTCTGTGAAGACTTTAAACTGGAAAACGTTCCGGTTGGGAGACCCAACCCCTACGGGAAAATTGATTTCGGCGTGATACTTACCGCGGACAACATTGCCGCCGCCTTGTGCGATCGCGGAGACATGCCCATTCTTAAACGGCACTGCACCGAGCGCGCCCCACCCGCGGTTACCGGCAATCTCGTTAAATGTGATAGCAACGCTCGTGTCGTCAACTTCTGACGGCAGCTGCGCATGCGCGAGCGCACCGTAAAACATCACAAGCCCGACAATCATTGCTGCCCAAAGCCAAAGTCTCGTCTTCTGGAAAAACATGAGTTTTAACTCCTTTTTTTAAAGTTGCCAGTTACGAGTTACCAGTTTCCAGTTAAGACCTTGTGGCGGTTACCTTTCCTGTTACTGCTACAAGAAACCTCTTTTACTGGTTACTGGACACTGGTTACTGGAAACTATTCTACTATACATTTTCTGACGCGTGGTACCGGTGTACCACGACCACTCTAAACCTAATTATCTCAAATTTGGAGATAGTGCCTTCGCTACCTCGCCAACTCACAATACGTGTTCTTTCTGGGTTGACACCTTCGACACCCAGCGTCGGGTTGCTATTAATAATCTGTCCGATCGAATAGTGGATGTCGGATGCCTGTTCTGTCAGGTCTTTCGCATCTGGACCTGTTTCCTCCTTCATCACGGCAGTGACCGCGATGGGAAAAACTTCGTCGATATAACCGATAACGTCTGAATCCGGTGCAGAACCGCCATCGCCATAAGTGAGCAGCAGTGCCGGCAGTGCTTCTTGCTGGTCTAACGCCGTCCAATGCACAAACCGTTTCTGAACTGTCTTGACATGTATCGGAAACCCTGAATCCTCTTTCGTGAGTTGCTTAAACAATCCTTCGAGGGCGTTGATAATCTTTGCTCGGCGGTGTGTGCCGATTACTTGTGCTTGTTCCATCAATTATCTACCTCATTTTAGATCTTAGGGCGAGGACTATCACCCTTTATGCTTTACCGCCAATCTCAAGCGTGACCCATTCTTGGTCGAGAAGCTCACACAAGTCAATAATAGCGGCACGCTGCCCAGTGGAATCCATCGGTATGTCGAGCGTCAACGTGGCGAATTCCGGGTCTTTGATGTCGCCTTCTTTGTCAAATTTGACAGGCGTTATCTGAATCTTTTTGAGTTTGGCATCCATTCTGGACTCCTTGGCGTAATAGTTGTTGGTGGTTGGTTAAGAGGATTCTGATTTAATCCAAAACCTCTTAACTTATAACTTATAACCAATAACTATTAACCACTCATTTTCGTTCATTGATCGTAACTTTGACGAGGTCATTGTCAACATATTTCAGGCTCTCAAGTAACCCTTTGGTTCTTGGGTCTACGTTGCCCGAAATAACCACTTCAACAGTCGCCACAGGCTCCACCGTTTCCGGTTCGGGTTCGGGTTCCGGTTCTGGAAACGTGGCATCATCGACTTCGGTCGCCACCTTTTCTACAACTTCTTCGGAGACCTGTTCAAAGATCGCTTCAGCGGGAGCCTCATGCCCATTGATGACCGTTTCAACCGCTTCTTCTGTGATTTCGGTAGGCGTTTCTAATTTCTGAGTCGCGTCTACCGCTGCCTGTAAGGGTGAGTCGGCAGCGTCCGCAGCAGCCTTGAATACCCGCTCGGTTGGAGTGAGTTCACCTTCGTCTACTTCTCGCGAATGTGCGTCATCTGCGGTTAATTGTTCATGCTCACCGAGGCGCGCTGCAATCTGTTCGAGACGTTTTTCAAGTCCGCCGATCTGCTTCATTGCGCCGTCAACACCTTCTTCAAGTTGCTCAAATTTCGGTTCGATCTGGCTAATATTCACTTTCAAAACCTCCGTTTCAGTAAAGAAGTTAGCAGTTTTTCCAGTTACCAGTTTCCAGTTACCAGAAAAGAGAAAGAAACACCCAAGCAAAAACACTCTTAACTGGGTACTGTCACACTGGTTACTGTTAGCTGATAATCATACTCGCATTGTACATGTTGTAATTGTTGTGTTCCTCGGTGCCAGGCTTGAAACTTACCGGCTCGACGAACTGGTCTGTTTGGGGCTCAATAAAAACGACATCAACAGACGCGCCGTCCTGAATGATCGCGATGTTGAACGCGTGTTCACCGGACGCAGATAGCACGCGACCGACGGAGTTGATACCGAGATCGCAACACCGCGTGGCGAACTTCCGCGCGATGTCCTCACAATCGTAATCTTCCGCCTGCCACTCGATTTTATCCACTTCGGTTTCCGCTAATACCCGGTTGAGCATGTCGCGGGTCAGCACAGTGTACTTCGCGTCGGTCAATTTGAACGGCTGGACGCGCTTGATGTCCCCCGTCTCAATCTCCATTTCCTCGCTGCGACAAAAGTCCCGGTTGCCATCGCGGATACAGACCTTGTGCAACAAAGCTTGTCCGACCACACCGGCATCATAAACCTTCATGTCAGCCTGAATATCCGCTTTAAGACCTGCATGAGCGTCCGCTTTTTGCGCTGACGGAAACGTGGCCTCATTCGGTGATTCTGCCTCCCCGGTTTCTGTCGCGCGACGCTGCGATGTTTGTGGTGTTGAAATGATCTGATCCGGTTGACGCTCGCCATGGGTGTGCTGATCTGCTTCAAGTGCTGTCAGCCGACCCTCTATGTCGTCAAAACGCGGCTCAATATCTTGGACTCTCACTTTTTTTTTATCCTCCTTGTGAGCTCTGCGAGGAGCTTTTCGTCTGGGACGTGTCCCAACGTTGTTTCTGTCGGTTGTGGCGCCGTAGCAGGGGTTCCATATTCTCTGAAGTACCCGTTCCGCATGGCAAACGATGCGCGTTCCCAGCGTTGGGGGGTCTGCCGTGCTGCAAGCGAGTTCATCATCTCCTCTGCGGCTGTGCTGAAGTCCCTCGCTTTCACGGCGGCGATAAACTTCTTGAACTTCCTGAAACCGGCACCGCCGACTTGGAACACCATTGACAGAATCACGGCACGCCGGGTTTCTCCTAACGCTTCTAACTCGTCCGGCATGAATGTGGGTTGAACATCCTCTAAAGCGTCCCCTACATCTATGTCAAAGAGGGCATCGCACTGCGCATCGGTGAGCGATAAGGTATGCACAGTATCGAGGGTGTAGTCGCCGAGTATCCGTGCCTCCTCGTCGGTCTGTTCGATTTCGAGGTTATGACCGATACCGATGTGCCATATCCCTTCAACTCGATGTGCTTGCGGGTTATAGCCTTCCTCGTCTTTCAAAAGTTGCCGCAGTAAAGTGTTATCCATTGGGTTTGTTTTCTCCGTTGTTGGTACTTTTCGTGTAGATATACGCGAAAATACCGGTTACGATATTCGTCAGCACAAGCCGCACGGCTGTCGTGTGTGATGCGGAGGCGAATTCAGGGCTTTTGTAGCACCAGTATTCAAAAACGATCCACATCCCAAACGACAAGCCTAAGAGTAGCGTCTGCTGTATCTCGTCCCAAGTTTCCTTCCTCATTTTTATCCCTCCTATTCTATAAACTCCGCATCCGTTTTGCGTGCAATCGCTTTCAATGCCCGCATGAGTTCTTTATGTTCCGCAGAGACTTTCACCCTGCAGTCGGTTATCATCGCCGCTAATTCCCGATGCGATTCGTCTTCCTTCTGTTGAAAGTCCACGAGCGCGTCGCGGTAAGATTGGATAACTTCAAAGAACTTCTCATCGCGTTCTTTGATGGTTTGCAGGAACATTTGTCGTTCGGCAGCATGCTCTTTTAAGAGTTTCGGGAGCAGGACGACTGCAGCAAACATCAGGATCGCTACATACCCTATCTGAATAAGACTGCCGGAGTTTGATTGTAAAAGCGATAAGAAATCCATCTATTTCCCCCAATCCCAGTTCGGCTTCGTGCCACCGTGATATGGCTTGGCATGCTCGTACTGGATAAGTAGTGAAGCGATGTCGATCTCGCCAACCGCGACATCCGCGATGGTGCGTCCGGCGTATTTGCCGTGTTCGGGATCTGTGAGCGAGATTTTGTTGCTGTTGTTTGTGATGATGTCGATGAGTGTTTGCCGTGCTGCGAGTGCGGCGGCTTTTTCTCGTTCACGCGAGGCTTCCGATCGCAGGCTGCCATCCGCGTTTTTTGTGGATGTCCGTTTCTCTGGCGTATCGATGCCGGCAATGCGGATGTCGGTGACGACGTATACACCGTCATCGTCGATGATGATCCCTGGCCATTTCAGTCCTGTCTCATCCGAAGCGAAGGCGTGATCTAAAACCTTTACACGCACATCTTTGATGGTATCTCCGTCATAGACCTGTGCTTGTGGATCGGTGACAATACAGTTCCATTGCTGCGGTGCATCTCCCCAAACATGGAGGACACCGTACATCAGCGCGGTGCCGAGCATCGCCAGCAGTGAACCGAATAAAATTACGTAGAGGAACGTTCTAAAATTTGGGTTTTGCATCTCGTGTCTCCTTTCTGTCTTTTTGTATGGATTGGCGAATACGACGCTTCATAACCCGCTTGGACAAAAACTGTTTTAATAAGCGTTCGATGTTCACGATGATTTTCTGCAGCAGATGTTCCCGCATTCGCCTACCCTCCATCTAAAAAAGATTTCCTTCGATTTCGGCGATCTCCTCACGCACCCATTTCTCTGTGAGCTTCTCGATATTTTCATCGAGCCGTCCGCCGACCGTAATGAGATCAAAAACGGGCCGCGAAGGTAACCGCTCGGTCCCAAGTTCGTGCTGCTCCGGGTAATTCTCACCGTAGACAGCTTCAAAATACCCGCCATCGATACCCCAAATCATCTCGCTCGGTCCGAAATGCGCGATGTTACCAGGGTGCGCAGTACTCGTAGCAGCCTGAATATAGTTGTCGTCGCGACGCAAGATCGTTTTCCCTGGATGCGTGATCGCCTTCTCTGCGGCATAAGCCGGATGCAAAGCCGGCCACTCACCACGACCCTCCGTCTCAAAAACTTCTGCGATCTCACCGGCGACTAACGGCGCAATGAAATCTGAGAACAACCGCGTCCGATCTGTGAGTCGATGCTCAAGCTGGGTAACGTACGCCTGTAGTCTCGATAACCCGTCGATTTGTATGTCAATCATTTATAGTGTCCAGTAATCAGTGTTCGTAGGGGTTGGGTTTCCCAACCCGTGCGGACGAGGCAACCTCGCCCCTACGGTAACTGGTAACTTCCTCACGGTATCTCATCCCCGCGGAGTTCCAGTATCATCGTCCCACCGAGCGGACGGACACGATGCACCGTCAATTCGCTGTCATCTGCACGCCGTAGAATATCGCCACCGATGATGTCCGGGTTCGGTTTTTCGAGCAACGCTGCCCAGCCGGTACCACCAATCGCGACACCGGAACTTGTCAATCGAATCAGATCGCTTTCAGGTGCGATCAGACACACAACATCTTCAGCGATCGTCATCACGTTACTGCGGACAACGGCATCTTGACGGACGACGGTCACTTCCTCTTTGAGTTGGGGCGGTATTCTAAATCGCATATTTTCACCTATCCGTGTAGACCCGCCTGTGAGGATAGCGCGGTGTTTTGACTTCCGATCGTTCTGTGCCAACACCACCGAACGGGTTACGACGTTTACGTTGCGTTGACGCACTCCCAGCAGCAGCGGCGTTCTCTATGATGTCGTTCACGAGTTCGTCTGCTTCAGCGAGATGGAACGCGCGTTTCTCTTGCCAGTCGATTTGCTGAACCTCGGTCGCAACTTGGATCAATGTCTGCCGTAACTGCTGCGGTGCTGTGAGACACAAGACTGCGGCACACTCGTGCATCATCGCGAGTCTCGCATCCTCAAGACCGTCACCTGTCAGACTATCGACATCAATACCAGCAGCGTTCAACCGTTTGCGTACCTTGCGTTCTGCCTCCGGCGCGAAAGGGCGTTGCGATAGATAGTCGTCTGAGATATGCTCCGCGGTGACATCTGGCGCAATTAGCCCTCGCACGCCGTCATAGTGTTGGGAAGTCAAGACAGTTGCTGCCATCCGTTGTTCCTTTTAAGAGTTGTCCAGTGTGCTAAAGTCTGTCCAGTGAGCTAAAGTTGAAAGAGGGATCCTCATAACTTCACAACTTTGAAACTCTCGGACACTATCAAACTTTCTTATTCCGCATCGACGACTTTCAGAATGTCGGTGCCGGCGTGGCTACTCGGGAGTCCGCCCATCTGGATGATATAGCATGCCTTCTTCGGCTGATACGAGATCCAGCCCCAAATCTCGGAGCAGACGATGTACTCAACCTGTTTCAGCATATCCCGCGTGGTTTCGATGATGTCGGTGTTCATTTGCGTGACGAACTCAATCGCTTTCCGTAAGTCGTAAGCGATATAGGCGTTGTATTTGCCGCCGCGTGTCGACGTGCCGTTGGACTGGAACCACTGCAACCGGTCTTTCAACTTTTCGTGCCAACCGATGCCGATACCCTGAGACAGCTGGTTCATGATGCGAAATGCACCGCCAAAACCGCTCAGCACGGCGTTATCGCGTTCGATCAATGCCGTCATCATCACATTCGTACCGGCGATCTTCGCGAGTTGGATGTCGGTAATATCGTCCTCGTAACCGAGACCGGATGTCATCATGTAGGACCGCTTGAACTTTTTCTGGAGGGTCAACCAGGCTTTCGGGGTCATGGTTGTTGCATCGGCATCCAGATCGGTCAACGGGATAAGCGTGCCACCGAGATTGTCGCCACCGGCACCTTTTAGCATCACTTCAAGCCCTTCGTCAACTTTCGCCATCGTCCGCTGCACTGCGATTTCTTCTACGTGTTCCATCGCTTTATCGATAAACTCGACTTCCCGCAAATGCTCATACGTGAACGGAATCGCGAGCATCCGTTTTTTCGGACGGATCGGACGTTCAGAGGTCCCGAAGGTTACCATGGGTGGATCGGAGGCAGGGGTTCGGCGTTCTTCACGGAAAGCGTCTTCGTCGTATTCCAGGATGGTGGCGCGATAGTCGCTTTTGCTTGTCTCTGCGAACCGGCTCGTGAGTTCTTCCAAACGGATGTCCACTTCGACATCCTGATCCCAGTGTGCCATCGCATCGTAAAACGGCGTGAGTGTAGAGCCGGGCTCGGTGTCATAGACACTGTTAAATGTACCTGCCCGTTCCCAGCGGGCGCGACGGTCCGCTTTCCGTGCTGCAGCGGCGACTTGCGGGGCATAACTTACGCTTCGGTAAGCATTCAAACACATCTCTTTGAGTACGAATTCTTTCGCAGGATCGCCAACCACATCCTCGCACCGTGTGGGCCAGATACCCGCGGCGGGATTACACACTGTCGTCATATCGAGGTCGTCTTGGATGACTTCCATTGCGGAGAGCCGTTCATCGTCAGGACCGAGTTCGCCATCCTTTTCTGGATCGTATTGGGTATCGGCATACGCCGAAAACGGCATCCCCGCATCCGCAGCTTCTTCAACGAACTTTGTCCGCTCGGACTCGTTATTGACGCGCTGCGTGAGTTCTCGTGTTGTTAATAAAGCCATTTTTTCTCCTTAGGAGCAGTTTCCAGTGTCCAGTGTCCAGTTTCCAGTTATAAGACAAAGCCATCTTTTACTGGTTACAGATAACTATTTACCGGTTACTTCTGTCAAAGCATCTATAGCGTTGAATATGCATTCATGCTACAATATGCTAATTCTTCAATTTGAAGTTTTCAGTGTCCAGTGTCCAGTGTCCAGTTAAAGAGATATTAGATTCACCAAATTCCTCTTAACTGGTTACTGGTTACTGGTTACTCTTATGCACCCAGCGCAACAAGCGTATGTGTCGTGTCGGAATTGATGACACTGCCTTTACCTTTCACTGCAGCAACCAAGTCACTCACTGTTGCAGAGACGGAATTGATCTGCGTCCGTGCGGCGTTATGCGCAGTGCGTCTCTTCGTGTCACTATCTACGTCCCCATCTGCTGCGATAGCGGTGATATCCGAAGGTAACGCTGCTGGTGCAGAGACAGCTTTAACGTGCCCTTTCGCTCTGTTAGCACCGAGCGCACCGACAAGCTTATTGCCGCGTGCGACAGTCTGATTCTCGCCTAACGGGAGATTTAATCCGCCGAACATATAGGCACCGGTGAATTTGTGGTCGTCGTCAACACTGATCACTTTGCCATCAATCTCGTCGCCATCCCCAACGAGTTCACCTTTCCCATCGGCGTTGATCTTGAACGCTTTACCGACGGCATCAGACCGGTTCGGTTTCGTTGCGTCGTACTGGATCGTGTCGCCATCCCCTTGGAAGGTGGTGGTGACTAAAAACGGGTGTTCCTTTAGCATTGTCTAATCTCCTTGTTTTGTCGTGTGATTGGAAGATTGGAAGTCCTGGGTTGGAAGATTGGGCACCCATCCTTCCCCCCTTCCATCCATCCACTCCCCGCTATCTTCTTCTTCCGCGCCGTCTCCGATCGCGCGTACTTGCCTGCGTTTTCTCCGGTGGTGGTTGGTGGTCGTCGGTTGTGCTTCGACCTTCCGGCAGTTTGGTATCACCGATTTTCTTGTTGCTTTCGATCGCTTTTTCCAGCTTATCGAGCGGCAGATCGGCGTAATACTCGCGGTGGTATTCCTCATCAAAATCGTCACCGTGCGCACGGACACCCTGTTTGATGCCTTCGTCCACGCGTGCTTGCCGATACGCTTTACCGTCTTCTGCATCAAGCGTCAGGTCTGCGATTTCGTCTTTCTGTTCCTCAACTTTCTCGCGTAGACTGGTGAGTTCGGCTTCCAGCGTCTCAACAACGGCATCCGGTTCGTCCGTAGTCTTGATGTTCGGGATGTCCAGTTTCTCGCGTAATTGCGCGATCCATTCTTGGTCTGTCATTAGGAGTTCCTCCATGAAACTGCGCATCTCGCGTTTTTTCTCGATGGCAGTGTTGCGGTTAGACCCGAACTCAACGAGGCTGACCTCTTTAAGCCGGGCATCATAGACGGTATACGTGGCTTTTACCTGCTTACCGTCAATTTCATACATCTTCCCCGGTTTGTATGGGGATTTCTCAGCATTCGCGTCCGGTTCATAATCCCAAAAGGAATACCTGCGGATCGGTTTCTTAGAGATGTTACAAATCTCACGTGCATCATAAAAACCGATGGACACTTGGTTGACCAGTTCGTGTTCAATGGCACGGATGAGCTGCTCGCTGGACTTGAATTCGCGAGAGCCCTCGTATTCCATGTTCTTGAGGATATAGAAGTCTATGAAGAGCTCATTTTTATCTGTCAACACGGCATTCGCAGAGCGTCCATAGCCGAAAGACCGATAGGTGTGATGGTCTTTGAGTGCCACGCCGGGTTTCGTTTTCGCGTCTTTTTCATAGTTGCGGAGCGTCGTTTCTGGATCCATGATGGAGTTATGCCGATCCAATTTATCGTTGCTCGCCAGCACCCGAATCCAGTATTTATCGTCGTCATCTTCGGGCAATTCCGCGCCCATCGCGCGCGTCTGTATGATGCCAGGTATATAGCGTACATCTTCCACAGTGTTAGTCTCCTTTCTGAATTGTATATGGTGCCCATTTCGCTGCGTTGGCTATGCAGCTATCACAGTGTTTCGCTGCGACGTTCAAGAGCCAGAACGCCTCGATCGTGTCTTTTTTCTCGTCAATTTCCCACCGGCACCGGCACCGTGCCCTACAAATTTGGCTACCGTCCGCGGGGTATTCCGGCAGTTCTATGTCAAAACTCGCCGCTTTCGCCTGTTCATGCGCACGGGTTGACGATTCCATATAGAGTTCCGATCGGGCAGTGATCTGATTCGCACTCAGCCTACCCGCACGGACCTCCTCGCCAAACTGCTGCAAGTAGTCAAACTGGTCTTTGATGATTTCAGAGAGCGCATCCAGATCGGTTTGAAACATAGCGTTCCGACCGCCACGTGCGAGCATATATTGGGCGTTATTCACATCGCGTATCCGTTTCCGCATCTCATGCACCCATTCCTGGACGGTGATCCGCGAGTTGATGAGGTTATCCGTCAGCTCGCTGAACGTGTCGCGCTTCAAATCAACAAAATCGTCACGCAACCGTAGCACTGTGTTAGCGGAGACCGTCTTTTTCGTCTTGGCATTCCGATACCGTTTCGTCAACTGGTTCCAGACCCAATCCCCTTTTTTCACAGTATCAATCGCATCGGTTTGCGTCATGCCGGTCACCCTGGCGTTCAACAGATTCTTGTAGTCGGGTAGCACGTCCTCAAAAGATTCGATCGCACTTTCAAGGAACGCCGCAGTCACTTCAAAATTGGATGGCACGACAGGGAGCGGATCTTCTGAACCGTCTGGGCTAATTGTTGCGGCTCTTTGGTCGTCACTTTCACTGCTACATTCTGGGCAGTCGCGATCCGAACAGAGACGCTCATGTTCACGGTTACTGGTAACTGGCAACTGGTAACTGGCGACTTCTTTACTGCGCATCCCGGAGGAATGCTTGTTCTTTTCTGCCTTGTACTTGTTGACGGCTTCCTCATAAGTTTTGTCATCGATGCCCTCCATATCGCGTAGCTCTTTGAGTTTCTGGAGGTTCTCAATTTTGATACCCTCCGCCTCTGCGATCGCCTTAACATCTTCAGGGTCGGGTGTGTTCTCGAAAGAGAACATCACCTTACCTTTGACACCTTCGGCGCGCAGGACATACCCCAATTCTGTTGAGAGTGTCCCCGCAACTGTTGACTGGATACTGGATATATCGATCCGGTAATCCTTGCGTTGTTCACGGGCATGCGTCTCAGCGACGTTCTCGTTAGAATGCTGCTTAATCGGCGTTGACCCGGTGGCACGACCGACACGCCGATCATATAACCGCATCAGCCCGTCCACTAACCCAAAAAACGAGCTTTGCATCTGTCCGCCGGTGGGCATGTTCACTTTCACGATGTCCAAGTGACCGTACCCTTCGTTCGGCTTGAGGTTAGAATACATCTGATTCACACCGTTAATAAAATCTTGGATGAATTCGTCTTCTGCATCGACATCACCGATAATCTCTGGCGGCATGAAGTCTTTGAGCTTCTCGCTGTCGATCTCAAAATCTGCACGTGCCCAGCCTTGTGATTCCAGGACCCTTCTAAAATCGTTCATGACACCGAGCATCCGGACGACATCCAAAGGTGCGGATTCCAGCATCGACTTGCCAAACGGTTCATTCGGTCCAGCGTTGAACGGTACGTACATGACTGTCGGATCCTCGTGTAGATACACCCATTTCCCTTTCTGCCATTGACCGAGCAGCCACTCGTCTTCGACTCTATGGAAACGCGCAACATACGGATCCATCACTGCGATGTCTATCGCCATATCTGCGGATTCGTTGAGTTCGAGTTCAATGAACATGGCACCGCCTTTATAGATACCGGCGAAAATCCGATCCAAAATCACATCAAAATCGTGGTGTTTCGTCTCCAGCCGTGCGATAAAGTCGTCTATAACCGGTGTCGCACTTTCGGGTTCGACTTGGTAATACCACGATTCATTACAGTTCCGCAGAAAGTCTTTGTACGCCTTGTTCACCTCTGGGCTGATGCTTGTCACGACTTTCATGAACTGATCGACAGGCAGATGCAACAGCTCTTCTTCTGTCCAGTTCTTCAACTGGAAGACACTCCGGGTGCGTTCCGGCGGTGCGACATGGTAGAGCGTCTGTGACTTGAACGGGTCCTGCATGGAGACCCGACCGCCAGCGAGTGCCCGTGTGTTCCGGGAACGTGCAACTGCTTCCGGGTCTCTACCGAAGATGCGCTTATTCAAGTCTTGAAGTGTCCGTTGTAGATTCATTTAATTTTCTCGTCTGTTAGCATCTCCTCGAGAAGTTTCCAGAAAGACATCGGGATGTGGGTATGTTGCTCACGCTTTGTTGCCATGTTGCCCTTCGTCGCATTAAAATGCTTTTTGATTTTGCGACAATGCTGAACAGCGGCGTGTACCTCTTCCAAACTTACTTTTCCTTCGGATATGTATTCAATTTTCAATTTGGATTGCATCTCACCTCCGCATGGTGACGCTGCCGTGAACGACGCGTCCGGAGCCAACACTCTGTTTCTTTTTCAGGCTTTGCACCAAATAACTCGTGCCATCGACACCGTGATTGTCACCCACAGTATCCTCATCGTCCTTATTTGTGCCTTTGCGTTTCTCGTTGTAGCTCAGACTCAAGAATTCGTCAGTGACTTCGACCGGACGGTATTCGTCTCTGAGGTCTTGATCGGGTGGATGTACCAACCTATCTCGCAAGAACATAAGTGAGGGTTGACCATCGCGTTGAACTTTTAACCGGTCCTGTATCCCCTGAATTTGTGCGATTCTATTTTTTACCGGTTCATTGACACGGAACCCTGCCCGTTGGAGTTGCTCCACGCCTTCTTGGTCTTCGCTATCAACCGCGGCATACGTGATACGGTCGTAGTGATCGCAGTTATCTTTTATCAACTCTATCAGTTCAGGCTTGATGAGTCCGGTCTTATAGATTTCCTTGTAAGCGTACAATTTATCGTCTGGCGACCGTGCCCACCAGATCACGCTTGCGGGATTGCGATACCCCCAGTCCACACTCAGATACCGTTTCCAGTTCGGCATGATCGTTACATCAACGATATGCGTTTCCGGTTCAAACTTCTGAAAAACTAACCCTTCACCCGATGCCCAGAGACCGAGAAACCCACGTTTGAAGCGTAAGCCCTCAAGGTTCTTGAGTTTCTCAACACGCCGTAAACCCGGTACTGTGAACATATCCATTATCTTGTTCAGCAGTTTCGGATCGGGGTCGTTCTCAAACGCACGTTTGAACGCTTTCAGTCGATCGGACTTCTGATCGGGAATAATCTCAGGATTGTCCAAAAACGACATCCTGAAATAGTCCAGTTTTTTGTCCTTCGCCTGTTGGCGAATCCAGTGATGCGGCACATTCGGGTTACAATCACCGACAAGGGTTGCAATCGGCATCGTGCCGGCACGTTCCGAGACACGGGCTGTGAGTTCGTCCCACGCGTCAAAAGGTACAAGTTCGGCTTGGTTGACAAACCCTGCATCAAAGAAATCGGATAACAGGTTCTGCGGTTTATCTAACCCGTTCATGTAGATGCGGGTGCCGGTTTCGTATTCAAAGAACTCCGGACGCTCGCCACCAAATCGCGTCACACGGGTCGGATTCGGATCATCACGGCTTGTCGGCTTGTATCCCAACAATTTCTCGTAACTCGGAATGATGTTCCGATACACACGGTTCAAACTCCGATGCACAAACGTCATTCGGGAGCCGGGATACTTGATTGCCATTGCGTGCATGTAGGCGATGAGACCGTAGGTTTTACCAGCGTCGTAAGTCCCACCAGCGATTTTCACGCTTGCACGTGTATCCCATAAATCCCACATGCGGGCATACGGACGATAATGCCCATGACCATACCCGATAACAGATCGTTTCTGCATGCGTCAAACCGTTATCTCCTTTTCCTCTTCCTCGGAGAGCTCCTCAAGCGTTGGGAAATTATCAATCAGTTGCTTCGTTTCGAGATCGAAACTTCCAATAACGCTGACTTGCTCCTCAACCGGTGCATCCTTAAGTGCCGCTTTCTGTTTTGCTTCAGTCTTGGCTTTCGCATCCTCTTGCGCTTGACGGCTGTTTGTATCGTAACCGTGATGCTCCAGATTCCAGCGTTTCATTAACTTATCGGCGATCATGGTGAGCCACTTGAAGTTCTCGATAAAGAGAAGCTGCTTTTCAAAATCTATCTTGTTGGAAGCTATGTTTTGGAGTACCCAGACCTGAAAGATCGCTAACACTTCGTCATAGGTATTTATCAGGGTGTTGATGGTTTTCTCGTTGTCCTCCGCTGAGCGTGCGTCACTGGAAAACTTTTTGCGTCTTTCATGGAACTGTGTTTGTGTGTCTGTGGGGGCATCTGCTAATAGATAAACGCCCCGCTTCGGCCTCTCAAGGGTGTGATCTTTTGTCAAAATACCGAGTCGTTTTTTTATGTTACCTTCTGTGTGTTGCGGGAGCGCGTCGAAAATTTCGCTCGTACGCATTTTACCTTTTTCTCTAAGCAACACTACGATATTTTTATCAACTGGACTTGCCATTTTTTGTTCCTTCGGAGACGGTTTAGATACTTTTTAGAGACGGTTTAGATACCCTTCGGAGACGGTTTAGATACCCTTCGGAGACGGTTTAGATACTTTTTAGAGACGGTTTAGATACTTTTCAGATATTATCTGGGCATCGTCAAATGACGAAGCGAATCTTGCTACTCATAATTATAATGTGGAGCGCGTGGTGTCTATAAGGGGAATTCGGTAGGAAAGCAATACATAAGCAATACATAAACAATACATTTGAGAAAATAAGGGGTCAGGGGCGTTGAAAGGATATGCTACTTATGCTATAATATGTATTAGAAGTGTCCAGTGACCAGTGGCCAGTCACCAGTCAATAATTTGTGTCCGGAACATTTCTTGTCACTGCCACATCACACCTCTTTCACTGGTTACTGGTTACTGGTAACTGGTAACTCCAAAAAAAGGAGACAGCATTGGGAACTAACAGACTAAAACCCGTTACTTTTAAGATGACACAGCAGCAACTCGACTGGCTTGAACAGGAGAGCGAAAAAACTGGCTTGAATAAAGTCGAAATCGTCCGGCGCGCACTCGACGATTATAAAGATGTTCAAGCGGAGAAAGAGAAATCCGAATACTTCACGCCGCAACAACGGCAGAATATCAAAGTAATGGCACGCATGCAGTGTATCTCTGAAACAGAGGTAATCCGCAGGGCAGTTAACAGAGAAACCCGTGTTGTGTCAAAATTAAAGAAAAGGAGGACATAGTGGAAAACCGAATGAACGTCCCGGAAGTCTATGAACCGAAACTCCCAAAGAAGGTAGCGGAATACGTTGCTAAGAAAAAGGCAGCCGCGGAAACCTCGGAAGGGCAGACGATCTGGTACCAGTGTGTTGACACACCCCACTATTGGGCGAAAGGTGGGCATAAAGGTTGTGAGCAGGAGGGTACGCTCCAAGTGGAAGCCGTGCTCACGGATCCCAATAACGAGGGCGCGCTCATGGTTACCTTTGAAGATAACCGACTCTTTACCATCCAAGACAGCGCAATGCTACCCGCAAAGTAAAGGTAAGAAGTTTGCAAGTGTTCTAAAGTTTGTAAGTGCCTAAAGTTAAAAAGAGGTTTCTGACAACTTCTCAACTTTAGTTCACTTTAGATACACTTTACAGACTTTTTTAAAGGAGACAACACATTGGACGACATCCGCACCCAACTCCCCGAATGCCCGCTCGAGTATGAAGTACCATACATCCCAGCCACACACGCAGCACTCGTTATCCGTATCAACGCCGCAGACATCGACTGGCAAGAGAAGATGTTACCTTGGACCCTCGCCAGTCTGATTAACAACACCGATCTCATCATGATAGGTGTACATCTCTATATAGTGTGCGAGGACGGAGTCCCCGAAGACCGCATCAAAAACGCACTGAAAAACTTTGACCTACCCGAAAGGTCGATCATTGACTCGGCAGCGGCAGCAATAGTACTCGTTGAGGATGGACACCACAATAGAACTTACGACGCTGTAGCCACTACGAATATCAACTACTGGGCATTCCGAGATGAGAGCAACACCCACAAACTCATCTTCTCAGAATTACGGAGCATCGAGCCGTATCCTTCTATTTCAGAGGTATCCCCAAACCCGATGCTCTATGATATGACGCACTGCACACCGGCGCAATTCCGACACGCCATCAAACACCTCCTGGGCGCACAACTCGCGATGAAGATATGAGTAGTTACCCGTTTCCAGTTTTCAGTTACCAGTTACCAGAAAAGAAAGTTTGCAAATGTTCTAAAGTTTCAAAGTTGCGAAGTTATGAGGCTCCCTCTTTCAACTTTAGCTCACTTTACGGACTTTAGCACACTGGACAACTTTACCCCACTGGTCACTGGCGACTGGTAACTGAAAACGTATTGTTTATGTATTGCTTATGTATTGCTTTCCGTCCGAATTCCCCTTATAGACACCACCCACGCCATATTATAATTGACTAAAATAGTCTACGAAAAAGGAAGTTACCAGTAACCAGTTACCAGTAACCAGTAACAAGAGGTTTTTGATAGTTACAGGGTTTCCTCTTTAACTGACAACTGAAAGATTTTTTTCGGAGAAAAAAATCGTACTGACAACTGTTAACTATTAAAAGATGGCGAAAGTTATCCTGAAAACCGATCAAACCCATACGGCGGATGCCGATATCCTCGGCACGGACGCGTATGGCGAATACCAGCTCTTTTGTGATACCTACACCGCATCGGAGATTTATGTGCAAGTCCGACGCGAAGGCGGCACTTGGAAAAACGCACGCTACAACGGCAACGACATCAAACTCACAGCGGAAGGTGATGTACTGGATATAACTGTCAAGAAGGGCTTCGATTACCGGCTCTTCACGGAAACTGCCGGTGCCGAAGTCTGGATCGCGAAAGACGATCCACATGGGAGTTAAACGATGATACGTGGCGGAATCGTTGGCGGACTTTACGGTAAAGGCGGCGGTGGTGGGAAAAATCCTGTCGCTTACTACTACGGCAAAAGCCAGACCAAACGCGTCGGTCAGAACTATACACCCGGCGGAAGTGGGGCCGGTAGGCTCGCTGAATTTAAAGCAACCGCGGATGAAGTTTACGACGGCGGAAAATCCGATCTCCTCACAATCCTTGACGCCAGCGATGTCGCCAATCTCGATATAACAGGTGCAGCGAATAACACTGTCTTGCAATTCCCCGAAGGACGCTACGACCTCCTGTTTGAAGGCTATTCTGCAAGCGCGTCCCAGGTTGGATTCAGAGTCGAATTGCGAAAGGTCCAAGCGAACACCGACGACATAGAGATGACACATACGACAGGCTGGACAGGAGGCGCGTCCCCCGCCAACACAACGTATCATCTCGAATATCCTGATCTTGTCGTTGACGCTACAGAACACTTTTATTTTCTGTTCCCCGTCCACGGCGACCGAGCGAGAAGCCATTTCCTACGCATCGAGAAAGTCGGGTAGGCGGCGGGGCAAATGATACGTGGCGAGATCGTTGGTGGGCTTTACGTCTGAATTCAAAACCTGTAGCCCGTAATGAAATGGAGGGCGGCTCTACGGAGATGCACTTCATTTATCAAATTGACTTGACCGAACCGCAAGGAAAATTAAAAATGAAAGAACGCATCTCTTCAAATGTACCGAGACAGACGAAGCTACGCGTCCAGAAAGCCGCGAAGGCGTTAGGGCTTTCAGAATCCAAATTCATCGAGCAAGCCGTCGCAACCGATCTCGATAAACTCAATATACGGATGCAAACGCACGAGGCACGCAGACAACGCGACTGTTTTAAAGCGAAATACAAAGAGGCCCAGGAGCACCTCACCGCGGCAGAAGCGAAAATCAAGGCACTCCAAGAGCGAGGGCTATTCGCGCGAATCTTTAACCGAAACCCCAAAATCTGACAACAGGACGACAGGGACGGATGGATGGAAGTCCTGGGTTGGAAGATTGGAAGATTGGGTACGCATCCTTCCATCCTTCTTCCACCCTTCCATTCTTATCCTTCCACCCTTGCGTATTTGACTATGCCTAACTTCCAATTCACTTACACCCGCTGCACACCACACGGCAGAATCCTTGAACATATCTCAGACACGATCTCTGCCTGGACGATCAAATCCGCGAAGCATGCCCTCGTCAAACGGTTCGGGCTTCAGAACGGGTCGCCGTGGCGGAAAATAACGAACGGGTATACCAAGACCCGCGCAGGCGTGGATGAACGATGCAAAATAACGATACTGGAGAACTAAAAGATGGCACCTACAAGACGTACCGGCGGCGATTCTTATATATTTATCGGTCGCCAGTTAAAATACGGGGTCCCTATCATCGGTGAAAAAGTTTTTGATGGGGCAATACCGACAGACAAATTAGCGAAACTCATCCGAAACCATTTCGTTTTTACACGGAATACGCTCGATCCGACCGCAGAGGAAACCGAATCCGAAAGCATCATCGGCGGCGGCGCGACACCCTCAAGCATCATCTCTAAACGTGGCGGCGGCGGCGAATGGGAATTTGAACTGCTACCCGACGACGCGATCCACATGTTGTTAGGCTGGTTCAACCCGACGGCACTGCCAACCAACACCAAACAAGCCGATCAGACGATCGCTTCTGGTGGGGTTAACATCAGCAGCAATATCGTGACCATCGACAACAGTGATCAAAAAGCGAACAAAACCATCGCCGACTGGCCAGGGCAATTGGAGATCACCATATCGGGTGGAGACGCTGGCAAAAAAGCAGGCAAGGTCCGCGTACAAGGACAAAAACGCGGCTCACGCTCCAATAACTTTAATACGGCATCCACCGAAATAGTCGCATTCGGGGACAATGAAACGAAAAAGAAAACGGTGGACTTTTACCACCGTGCCGACAAACTTATCCTCCTCGACTGGGACACCGGCAAAGAGCCGACAGGTGTGACCCTTAAGTTCCTACCGGATACGCACTCGGCAGCGTTGACGCTCAACGAAAATA
This sequence comes from Candidatus Poribacteria bacterium, assembly GCA_009843785.1. Classification (GTDB taxonomy): domain Bacteria; phylum Poribacteria; class WGA-4E; order WGA-4E; family WGA-3G; genus WGA-3G. Next base: position 69,383 of record VYCT01000339.1, read on the forward strand.
ATAACCCCTTCGATGGCTGGTCGTCGCAGATGCTCAAGGCATTCACACCCTACATCGCTTACAATATCATCCCGAACCTGTTCCGACTCTCTATCGGCGCGAATATCCGGTTGCTGCTCGGACTGCTCGCATCTTACGTCCAAGAAGCGAGAAGCCTTGTCGATCCTGCCCTTGAAACTAACGTCTTGGAAAATTTGCGGACAGCAAAAACCGGTATCCTCGCAAAATATCCCCGCGGCGGACTCGATTTTTACCCGAGTTTGGGCACAGCTGTCGTACTGGGGAACCCCGGTGAAACTGTTGCCGAACTCGTCGCACGCATCGATGGCACCGATCCGCCAGAGCCGACCGCAGTGAATTCCGTCGATATAGAAGGGAACCATAACTACGTCGACCCGGAAGGGTTTACAGGCGATCCGCTTGCTGGGCAACCGGTAACGAGCGAAAACGAGTCTCGCACCGTCACTGTCAACGCTTCTATCTACCACGAAACCGATGACGCTACCGAGGACAACGAGACCGTCCACTGGCAGGACATCTATTTCGCGAAACGCAAGGTGCCGATCGTTATCCGAAACTATAACTGGTTGGCGAACGGCAGACAGACACGCATCGAGAGCCGATTCGAGAATTGTGAACTCACAACGGTTCCCGGACTGCCCATCGAAGGCAGAGGCTCCGTCACACGAAACCTCGTATTCCAAGCGAACCCGTCTGACGGCGCAACGGCACCCGACGAAATATCAATGTCCTTCCATTCACAGAAAGGATTTGCAGAATAATGAAGAAAAGTATGGCAGACGTTGCAGCACAGGCTGCCGTCAACGCGCCACAGACGTTCAGGCGGAAAGAGATCGAAGGCGAGCTCAACTTCATATCGGATCTGGATGCCCTCGACGCAGCATTGGAAGCAGATAATATCGTTTGCCGGTTTAACAATCCTGATCCAGAAGGGGAGCCGATTGATTTTGAGATGCGGCCGATGACTCCTGGTGAGATGGCGATCTACTACCAAACGTTACTTGGTCATACGCTCTTGGAAGCAGCCGCCGGAAATCCAAACCCCGACACCGAATTTAACGATGAACAGGCGCAGCGCGTCCAAGACGAACTCACCGTTAAAAAATACGATGAGAAGCTACTGAATATTTTGGAAGGGTGTATCCAAAGCCCAGTGGGTGTTACTGCGGAACGGATGAAGAAGTGGGACCCCTTTTATATCCAGTCGTTGCACAATTCACTGATGAACGGGAGCCGACCATCAAAAATGGTCGCTCGGTTTTCTGACGTGGGTGAGGAATCCTGAGAACCGCGACGAAGTCATCGCTTTATACCGGACTGCTAAGGAATTTGGGCAGACACCGAGTTATTACGCTTTCGGGGACAAAATACCGCTTACTTCGGCTTATGAGATAGATTTTGCGGTGATGTGTGTCGGCAAAGAACATGAAGCCGAACTATTAGAAGAACAGAGACGAAGTATGGAGCAAGGACGCATCTAATACCATTTCTAAAAGTTTATATTACATTAACCTGAAACCATCTCTACC
>VYCT01000380.1 GCA_009843785.1 Candidatus Poribacteria bacterium
AGTAACGGGTGGGGACCCCGGTTCCAAACCGCACCTACCGGGCCCGGGGTCTAAAAATAGACAGGTATTATGCCTCAAGATGCGCGCCAATCTGTTTCAAGACCTCTTCATAGTCTGCTTCCAATTCAATCGGGGCATTTAGGTAGCGAGGGGCAGGTTCGCCGGGATCGACGTTGTGATATGCCACCTTAAAGTCTGGGAATTTGAGACCGGTTGCTGTGGAGATAACAATGACCCTATGATCAGGAAGGATCTGTTTACGCGCCACCATTTTTATGAGTACTGCCAATGCGACGCCGGTGTGCGGGCAATTGAACAACCCTGTTCTATCTGCTCTTGCTGCGGCGTCTGCGAGTTCAGGTTCTGTCGCTTGGTCGACAATACCGTCAAATCGTTTCAAGGTTCGGATGGCGCGATGCACCGAAACGGGGTTTCCGATCTGAATTGCTGTCGCTTGTGTTGATTGTGCGGTAATCGCGCTGAACTCTGTGAACCCTGTTTGATAACTTCGGTAAAGCGGATTCGCGCGTTCGGCTTGCGCACAAGCGATGCGCGGGAGTTTGTCAATGATACCGAGTTCGTACATCATTAAAAAACCGAGTCCGAGTGCTGAAACATTGCCGAGGTTCCCGCCAGGAATGATAATCCAGTCAGGGACTTCCCAATCAAACTGCTGTACGATCTCCATGCTAATTGTTTTCTGTCCCTCAATGCGAAGCGAATTAATCGAGTTAGCGAGATAGAAATCTTTCCGGTCAGCAAGTTTTTGAACAATCTCCATACACCCATCGAAATCTGTCTCAAGCGAAAGCGTTAAAGCACCATTCGCGATAGGTTGAATGAGTTGTTCACGGGTAACTTTGGCTTTTGGCAAGAGAATAATTGCGGGGATACCTGCTGCAGATGCATAAGCCGCCAAAGAAGCGGAAGTATCACCGGTGGAGGCGCACATGACAGCGCGGATGTTTCCAGATGTCGCGATAATCTGTCTAACCATCGAAACCAGGACGGTCATCCCGAGGTCTTTAAAGGAACCGGTATGACTGTTCCCACACTGCTTAATCCATAGATCGTGTAAGCCGAGTTGTTCACCGAAACGTTCTGCCCAGAAGAGATTGGTACCACCCTCATACATGGAAATAATTTTATTATCATCAATGTTGGGGCAGACGAGTTCCTTTTTGCCCCAGACCCCGCTACCGTATGGGTATTGCGTGTGCATGTAACGATGCTCGAAGAGGGTTTTCCAGTCCGCGGCACTGCGCTGTTTCAGTATGTCCATGTCGTGCTGGACTTCTAACAACCCGTCGCAATTTCTGCACCGATAGATAATTTCAGTGAGCGGATAGGTTTCACCGCATCCTTCACTGCACTGGAACCATGCCTCGTAGTTCATCGCTCAGCATCCTCCGCCATGATCTCTGGAAGTAGGTTTTCGGGGGCTTCACTCCCGTTTGGTGTGGTAAGAAGTTCGTCGATTTCATCAAGTGAAGGCAAGTCAGAGGCATCCTTCAATCCGAATTGTTGGAGGAAGTCATCCGTGGTAGAAAAAAGTAGGGCGCGCCCCTCTTTTCTGCCGGTGATGCGAACCAGTCTTTTTTCGACGAGCGAGTTGAGGACGCTGTCGCTGTTTACGCCGCGAATTGCTGCGACATCGGCACGTGTGATAGGCTGTTTGTATGCGACGATTGCAAGTGTCTCAAGCGCGGATGGCGACAGCGTAACGCGAACTTGTCGGGTATAAAACTTCTGTATCCATTCTGAATATTCGGGGCGCGTGCAGACTTGGTAGCCATTCGCTATTTCAACGAGGTGAAAACTGCGATCCATTTCTTGGTACTCGTCGTGGAGTGCGGTGAGTGCTTTTCGGATAGCACGTTTGCCGATCTCTGGCAGCGCGTCTTGGAACTGTTCCATGGAGATAGGTTCGCTCGCTGCAAAGAGAATCGCCTCCAAGATTGACTTAAGTTTTTGTTCCGACATGAGATCTACTTCTTCTATCGAAACAATAGTGGTAAGATTATCAGCATCCATAAACATAGTTCCTAATAGCCGCGTTCTTCTGAACGCGGGGTTTCTACGGTTGGCGGTGGTGCGATCTCGCGATCGGGCTGTTGCTGCTGTTTAACGATATAGATACTCTCGAAATGGTCGGTTTGAACCGTAACGATTGTTCCTATCCGAATAAGTTCTAAAATGGCAAGGAATGTGACAATCCGATCCGTCTTGCTTGAAGCTAAGGGGAACAGTTCATCGAATAACAGTTGGTCTGCAACCTCCAACTGTCTCTCAATAAAGGCGATTTTATCTTCGACAGTGATTGTTTCTTCTTCGACTGTCTCGTATAATTCTTCGGCATCAACCTCTGCAATCCGGTCATTCACTGTCTTGAAAGCGGTAAGTAGATCAAATAAGGTGGCTCTAATCTCGAATGCGCGGGTCCCATCTAAATCTGCGTGCAGCTTAGGGCTCCTACTGTAGACCCATGTCTGTCGCTCGGCGTAAACGTCAAGTACCTCAGCAGCCTCTTTGAAGCGTTTGTATTCCAAGAGTTGTTTAACGAGTTGCTCTTGGTCGCGGATCGGGTGTTCAGTGTTTGCGGTGAGTTGTGGCAGGATGCTCTGCGATTTAATATGCAGCAGCGTCGCTGCCATCACCAAAAATTCGGATGCCACGTCTAAATCCAGCTGCTCCATTAAATTGACATATTCCAGGTACCGATCCGTGATTTGCGCGATCTGGATATCGTAGATATCCATCTCCTCTTTTTGGATCAGATGGAGGAGCAGATCAAGGGGTCCCTCAAAGCCCTCTAACTTGACCGAGTAGATCGGTGCTGTGGCAGTAGATGTGGTTTCCAAATCTTGATTTCCAAGGGTTTCAGTTGTTTCGGTTAGCATATTTGACGCTTTCAGCGTTGTAGATACCGTAAAGGGTACGCTTTGACACTTACGACAAGAACCAAAATTTTCAGCGTAAGCCGACGATTTCCCCTATTAGATTGAATACTGTGTAGCTAATATCGTTCAAGAACTCGAATATATAGTTCGGTATGCCCAAGAGACTTGGGAGAAAAATGAGGCACATCAGAATCGGCATTCCGTATGGCATCAATTTTTCAAATCCGCGTGCTAAGTGTTCCGGTAGTAGCCCTCTCACGACGCTAAAACCGTCTAATGGAAAGAGGGGGAGCATGTTAAACGCCGCAAGAAAAATACTAATAAATCCCATCAGAATTAATTGCCTGTTAATCTCAACATGCAGTGCGGATTCGGTTGGATCAAAAGGGGTAAATGCTATAAGTAGTTTAAGCACGCCTAAGATCACGAAAGTCAGCACAATATTCATGAACGGACCTGCCGCGGCGATCAGCATCAGGTCCCGCCTCGGATTCTTGAGATTGTAAGGATTCACGGGCACCGGTTTTGCCCAACCGAAAAAGGCACCTCCGAAAAAGGAAGCGATTAAGGGTAGTATAATTGTCCCGATCATATCAATATGTACACCTGGGTTGAGTGTCATCCGTCCTTGATCGCGGGCAGTTGGATCCCCTAACATGTTTGCGGATTTGGCGTGTCCCCACTCATGAAAAGTCAACAGGACAATAAACTGTGTAACCAAAAGTATAGCTGCAAAAGGATCAAAATTAGCCATTATTTTTTATTTTCTGTAAGTGAGAATATCCTTCTCCTTTTTTTGTTATCTCTCCATCTAACTGTGCAGCGAATAGTTTCCAGAGTTGCGTTTTAAACGTCTCTCCGGGTTTTTGACCAGACGCAATCAAATCTTTCCCAGTGATAAAGGGTTGAATTTTGCGAAGCACGAGAAGGTATTCTTTTATTTTTTTGCGTTTCCATTCCGGCACGGTTGCATCTACAGAACCGAGTACTAACGCTTCGATTGGATACGGTTTTAACAACTGGTAAATCTCGCTCGGTTTTACTGTTTCCTGTAATGGTGTAAGCACCTGTTGCAATTGCCTATAAGCGGCGATCGGTGTTTGCACCCGATAGAGATGCCCATCTCCAGATACATAAGTTTTCATGTTATCATTATCAATGATGTACCACATCCCGTTTTGGTGTTCGATAGATGTGTTCTTCGACAACGGGAATCCGAGTTTTTCAAAACCGTGTGCTGTTATTTTTTGAAGTGAAACCCCGCGTTTCATTGCCTGTGCACGGCTTACCAGTCGCTGAAGTTGCGGCTCTAATATCAGTCTGAAACTGATGGCTTCAATTTGGTATATCGGCATATCAGTGCCGAAGAGAGTCATCCATCGGACCCGTTCTGGCTGAAACGTTTCATCTGTGAGGTGCGTTGATGCCCAAGAGACTGCCTGTTCAGCCTTCTTAGCATCGTATGTGAACGTAGCCGATATTATATTCCAGTCAGTAGCGATAATTTCCCATACACCGAGTTGTGTGAGGTGTTCTACAATTTTGGCTGCGTGCTTCTCAAGAAGTACACTGTCAATTTCGTTGCGTATCCGTTCACCACTGAGTTGTGGTAATATTGGGAGTGCCTCCTGAATCAGCACTTCATCGGTTTCGGCGATACGGAAGTCGTAACGTCCAGCATACCGAGTCGCGCGGAAAATACGCGTTGGATCGTCTATGAAACTCCGATTGTGGAGTATCCGAATGATCCCTGCCTCAAGGTCTTCCCGTCCGCCTGTTTCATCCACGATGGTGCCGAAAGCATTTATATCTAAGCGCATTGCAAGGGCGTTGATTGAAAAATCCCGTCGGTGCAAATCGTCAGTGAGCGTCCCGCTTTGCACTATAGGTAACGTGCCTGCACCTTGATAAGTTTCACGCCGTGCGGTGACAAAATCCACTTTGGGCAGGTCGATATTTTCAGGTGTGACGGTTGCAGTGCCGAATTGTGGATGCACTTCCAATGTCCCGTTCCACCGCTCAGACATCGTTTCTGCGACTCGGATTGCGTCTCCTTCTACAACGATGTCGATGTCAAGACTCGGTCGTTTGAGCAGGAGATCACGGACGAATCCGCCGACGAGGTAGGCGTTTTTTCCTGCAACTTCACCGATTTCATATAACAGGTTTAAGATCGGTTCGGGGATATTGGGTATCATTTTTCTCATGTCAAACGAGGTTGCAGAACCGCACCCTACCTGAAGGAGAGGTACATCTTTAGGGTACTTATACGAACGCGAACACACGCGTCGGTGCGCCGGAACTCCGTGCTAACTTTAGGGGCGCGATGACGACATAGAAATGCGTTGGGAGTTGACTCAAATTGCACAGATCTTCAACGTGCGGGATACCGGCTCCGAGGAAAACGAGGTGTGCGGGCGGTAGACCGTCATGCAACGGTGGGTGCCCTGCCACGGAGTCAATACTACATGCGTCTGTTCCGATGACCTTTATGCCCTTCTCAACGAGCAATTCGGCGGCATCTTCACTGAACCCGATCCACTCTCGGTTGAAGTTATCCTGATAGACGAATCTGTCCATCCCGGTTCGCATAAAGACGATGCTATCTTCTGGGATTTCACCGTTTTCGGCGATCCACGCCTTAATGTCTTCGGCGGTCACAGCATCGTTCGGTTTCTTAATCGCTGAAAAGTCCATCAATATGGCATTTCCGGTCAGTTTCTCCTTTGGAATCTCGGCGATAGTTGCGCCGCCGGGGTACATTAAACAGGGGGCATCCATGTGCGTAGAATAGTGTCCAGACGTGTCAATCCGGCTTTCAAAGTAGCCATCTTTTTCTAACGTCGCTTGGTCATAAATTTTGGCAGGATCAATTGGCAGCTCGCATGGACTCTTTTCATCGACCACATAGGATAGATCCAGCACGTCCCGGAAATCAAGGTGCATTTTCTGTTTCTCCTTCTAACAAACATGTCGCCCTTATAAGGCTATGCTATGTAGTATAACACATCCGCTTGAAATATTCAAGGAAATCATATCTCCTGTCCTCCAGAAAAGTGCATCCGTTTTGATGTACAAATGAAAACTATTTCTTCTGGAAGGAAGACTATGCGGCATAAGATTATTTACAGACATTGGCAGCCCGGTGATGATGATGCTATTTTGGAGTTGTTTTTGCAAGACGAGCAATTTGGTATCACCAGAGACTACTATCAAAGGAAGTTTACCGGTTCAGACCTTGAACCGGAAGGTGTTCGTTTGGCATTGGTTGGTGAAAGGGTTGTTGGACATGTATTTGGTTCACAGATGTACTTATTCGTTGAAGGGAGGAGTCAGGATTTCGGGTCGGTATCAGTGATGTTTGTTGCTCCTGATATGCGTCGCCAAGGTATCGCAACCCGCTTGATGCAGGATCTAAATGCATACTTTGAGAGAAAAGGCTATCGGGGAAGCATTCTTTATGTGGAAACTGCAGAAGTCTATCAATTGTATCAGAAGGTCGGATATCAGGAGGTTACCAGAGAATTACAAACTCAACTCTCACCACGTCTGAATTCCTCTCAACTCAAATGGACGGAGGTAAATCCTGAAGATTTTGATGCCTTACATGAAATTAAAAAGAGATGGGCAAGTCAGAATTTTCCGGTTTATTGGCATCCTCAGCACCCAGAAGTACATAAATACAATATGAGGCAGTATCGTGTCTTGCGGCGTACGGCAAGCATTGTCGGTTATACGAGATGGGATGAACCGTCAGAACACCGTTCACGCGGATTAATTTGTGATCCGATGGTGCCAGATGAAGACCCGCTGGAAGTTGTTACATCGGTGCAGGCAGCGATTTCTGGACAGCGCATATGGCAAACTGCTGAGGGAAGTAGGTATGAAGAACCGCTCCGTTCCCTGGGTTACGCACTTCAACCGACAGAATGGGTAGATATGTTGTTACCCTTCGGGGCGGAAATTGATTGGGCAGGACTTGGCCGAACTTTTTGGTAGCAGGTTGCTAAGGACCATAGGTGTCAATTTAGCGATTTTTCATAGCATTTTGTAGTGGTCTCTACACAGGTTTCCGCCCTTACAGGGCTTAGTTTTTTTTGGGTACACGCTGCTATAAACATTGTGAAGAAACACGCAGAAGCACCCAAGCAAATAAACCCTACGGGACTGAAGAGGTTTTTGAAGTTATCAAGGTTGCCGCGGAGGATCCGGTTCGGTTGGGAAACCGAACCTACCAACCTGGGGGCGCGACGGTTATTTTTTTTAAATTGACACTTATGGTAGCAGGTTGCTAAACACTACTGATTCTGCAATTAGGCATCTTTAAAGTAGTCCAATACAGTGTTATGCAAGACACCATTTGTCGCGACTAATGAAGCGGTATCTTTCGTGATGGCTTGTCCTTGTATATCTGTCACCTTCCCACCGGCTTCGCGCACGATAACGGTAATAGCGGCGATGTCCCAGATGCTAATCGCTGCTTCAACGACAGCATCCACTCTTGCGGAAGCCACAAGGTGGTACATGTAAAAATCGCCAAATCCTCTCGTGCGTGCAGCGTCATTGATGAGGTTGTAGATACCGGGAAAAGTGCCTTTTTCTACAAACCACTTCAGTCCGCCGTGGCATACCATTGCGTCTTTGGGTTGTGCTACATCGGACGCTTGGATCGGTTTACCGTTCAGGAAAGCACCACTTCCCGCCTCTGCATAGAGGAGTTCATTCAAAAGCGGCGCATTGGAGATACCGAGAATCAGGTCATCGCCTTTCATCAGTGCGATCTGTGTGCCGAAGATCGGGATTTTACGGATGTAATTTTTTGTAGCATCAATCGGGTCAATAATCCAGACATAAGGTGAATCTCCTTCTTCGATGCCATACTCTTCCCCTAAAAATCCGTGGTCGGGAAATGCCTGTTTAATGGTTTCACGGATGACTTTTTCCGCGCCTCTATCGGCAAGCGTGACCGGTGTTTCGTCCTCTTTCAGTTCAACTTTCATGGCATCGCCGGTGTAGTAGGCGGTGATAATTTCTTCAGCATTTTTGGCTGCTTCCAATGCAACCTTTAAGAATTGGCTGGGCATACATTCTCCTATCGGGTTTGTGCAATTAAACGGTTTAGTAAGGGTTACTACGTTTTAGCGGAGTGAAACAGCTGGGCAATAAAGTCCTTTCCGTTCTCGGTACCACCACGTCCCTTCCGAGCGTTTTGTGGCGATGTCGGTAAAATGATAATCGTAAAGCGTTGCGCGAATATACCGAGGCGGCGTGTCAGGAAACGGATTTTCCGCCAACAGTTGCAAGACTTCAGGTTTACCTTGTAGCAGTCCGCCTATAAAATGGGGGAACCAAGGCGTATTTCGATAACTCCCTTGAAGGGCTGCAAACCACATCTGCCAATCCAGTCTCGGTTGATGCGGTGCGACCCATTTGGGCGCAGTTGTGAGTTCACCGGGTTTCCATCGGAAACGGTAGGTTTCCCATGTTATGCGGTCATTGCTACCTTCAACAATAATTTCGGGGCGCGATTCGGTCATATCTGCGAAGAGGCCGTAGGTGTTCACACTCCGAAAAGGTCTCATCCAAGCGAGATCAGGAAATTGTACATCTCTAAAGAGTTGCCCGCCGAATCGGACACCGCTCAACACAAAGAGAAGCATTGCCACGGCTGCGATACAGACCCGCCTATATCGGTGAGACGAGTCTTCGGCGGATTGGAACCTCGGCATGAATCTTTTGGAGAGTAGACCTTTCCACGTTACATCGTCAATAAGCAGGAGGCACAGCGCGATTGTCAGTAAATTAAAGAAGCAGTAGTTTCCTGTCAATAGGATCAGGACTTGTAGTCCAATCAACCCGATACATCCAATCGTACGTAACCGTCGGGGTGCGAAAATGAGAAACGGGATGACGAGTTCAACGGCGAACATACCGATAACTGAGACTTTGTGGAGCCACTCTGGTAATTGATGCGCGTACCACCCGAACCATGTCGGTAAGGGCTGCGTTTCATAGTGGAAATTGAGGGCAGTGAGGTCTCGCCACACCGCATCGCTCGCGAGTTTGACGAACCCGGAGGCGAACATTAATCGGAATAAGAGCCACCGTAAAAGCCATAGGAACGCACCAGAAGTTTCAGACACACGTGTGAAGGCATCACGGATTCGTAGCGGCGCGAAAAAGATTGCTAAGAAACCTATCTCTAAAAGTAGCACGTCCCATTGGAAGCTAAGAAAGGCTTGCCCGACTGTCACCAGCGACAGATAGAACATCCATAAACCGATGAGCGTAGCCGTCGGTAAGAACCCTGCGATTAATATTAAAGACAGCACAACACCGCCAGCACACAAGAAATGGAGGCAAGCATCTGAAGGGTTCAACCAAAACAAGGTTGGCAGCAGGTAGTAGCCTTCGGTTCCGATTTGTTGACGGACAGCGGCTAAGTACTGTTCTGCCGGTAAAATTCCGTTGCTCCCAATCAATCCGTGAATCTGTACCCATAAAGATAGAAAGGCGATGAGATAGATACAGCCGAGTCCGCGTAGAAACAGCCAACGCGAGAGATAGAACGTTGTTCGCTCGGTATGTGTCCCCCACAACCAGCGCGTCACTGTAGAGAAGAATGGACGGTGCTGTGCAATAAAACGGTAAACTCCCTCCGACACGCTCTTGAACCCGAATAGGTGATAGTAGCACCAGAGGAGTAAACCGTTGTTCAAGGCACGAAAGACCGCCTCTGCGCCGCTGAAAACTGTGCCGTTTTGGAGGATTAACTGGACTGAGTTCTCAAACGCTGAAAGTGGTATTTCGGGGAATTCTGCAGCGACTTCTTGGGACGGTGCGTAGTCAATTCGGTCGCCAGTGATGTGTTGCCACTGTGCAACCCAGTATCGGCAAAAATCGCAGTCATTATCGTAAACAAGGAGTGGCTTGTTGCTTTGTGGATGCATCAAAGATTTTTCGGTGGTGTCTGCCAATACTTATACTTTCTGACTACGCTTTGGCGATTAATTCCATGCCTTCTGAATTTTCGCGATAGCTTCCACAATCTGGTCCATATCTGTTTCTGATCCGAGAAAGAGATTTTGGAAAAGCCATACGCTCTGTTCACAAACTAATGCAGCGTTTGGGCAAGGCAACGACCGGATGAGGTGCGGATATTTCGCCGCGACGTGTGCCATTCCGGGTTCCTCCGAAAGCGGAGAACGGTAGCCGATGGAACAGGGAATGCCTTCAGCAGAAAGTGCATTGACAAACTCCTGCCGGGACTTGCCACCGAAACCTTCAGGGTTATACTTCAGGCAGTAGAGGTGATAGCCGTGCTTCGTAACCCACGGTGCGAGTTGTGGTGGTGTAATACCATTGATGCCATCCAAAGCATCGGAGAGGTAAGCAGCGTTCCGATTACGGCGGTCAGTTTGTGCCTCTAAGTATTCCAACCGCACAAGCAGGATTGCCGCGAGGTATTCTGAGGGACGATAGTTCCAGCCGAGTCGCGGGTATTCCCATCTCGCACCCCCGGGGGCACGTCCTACGTTCATAAAGGCACAGACTCGGTCGTGAACGTCTTTGTCGTTTGTTGTGACCATGCCACCTTCACCGGAGGTCAGATTTTTCGATGCTTGGAAACTAAACGCGCCGACATCGCTGAGAGAACCGACCTTCTTCGTCTGATATTCGGCACCGTGTGCCTGTGCACAGTCCTCAATGATTGCGAGTTGATGCCGTTGGGCAATCTCTTGTAATGCCCCCATATCTGCGGGGTGACCGCCGAGATGGACAGGCAAGATTGCACGCGTTTCTGGACCGATAGCGGCTTCAACACCGGCTGGATCAATCGTAAATGTCTCTGGTGAAATGTCTACGAACACTACAGTGCATCGGCGTTCCAAGACGGCACTTGCCGTTGCTACAAACGTATAGTTCGGCACGATCACCTCACCACCATCGCTGAAGCCGTCGAGATCCAAGGCACCGGCTAAGGCGGCACTAATTGAATCGGTGCCGTGTGGCATGAAGAGCGCGTAATTTGTGCCAGTATACTGTGCGTACTGCTCCCCGAAACGCTGAATCATTGTGCCGCCGGAGCCTTCGCTCCCGCTCAAATAGACATCTCGGAGCAGCGGTTCGATTTTCGATTCCCACTCCTCGGTTGTCGTGAGGGGCCATGAGGGCCACGGTTCGCTTTCTATGTTGCGGACAGGTGTACCGGCTGAAATCGCTAATTGGTTGGACATACGGATCTCCGATTTTCTGTATAATAAATATGAGCAAAGGAAATTCTTATGTAAAGGGCACTTGCCTTCAACGCCTCTGTTAAGTGTACTATGCTATCCAGAAAACTGTCAAGGGAAAAGCAGTGTTCTGAATAAAAGACAGGGACCGATTGAGCACTAAAAGAGCAGCGTCGTAATACCAAAGACGATGCCCGCCAAAATTGCCCCAGCGATAGCGTCAATCACATAGTGGAATCTACCGTAAATAGTGCCGAGTGTCAGTCCTACACACATCGGCAGTAGCATCAGAAATGCTGTGCTATCATACCGCAGGGCACAGAGCAGCACAGTTACTGATAACGAAATGTGCGAACTTGGAAACGCCGTGCCTTTCGACGAACCTCTTGAGACCGCTAAATGTGCCAATCGAAAGCAAAAACCTTCAGACAATGGACCTTGAATTTTTTCAAACAGGTATCGGGGTCCGGTGGTAGGTAGAAACGGATAACAGAGTAGACTGAGATTAAACGCCAATGTCTCCGCAAAGACTGTTTCTTGGAACGGACCGATCCGCCCGCTGAAATAGAGCCATGCCGCTAAAAATACAGTCATGACGTAGTAACTAAAATAGCAGAGGTGTAAAATTTCGGATAGAATTATGGAAGGAAACCGATCACTCAATTCAAGACAGGGCATCCCTTTAAAGACCCGTTTTTCCCAACGGATCACCGTTTCATCGAAATAACGTTGAAACACCATCTGCGTTAATTTTTTGATCTCAAAATAGAAAAGCGCGATCGTGGATAGTGGATACCAATCCCGTAGGAATTGCAAAATTAAGGGTGTATCTTCATTAGCGAATGTTAGTGATACAATGCCAATAATAGCGAGCACGCGTGTGAGGAAATAGAGGGACCAGCGTGCGACATTTTTGCGGAAAATCAGGATGAGTACACCTGTGAATGCTAAGTACCCGATCGCAACCGAATCGTAAGGGAGGAAATTCATAGTAGGGGCTTTCGTGTGAATTTAAAATATCCGTAAAAAATTTGCTAAATTCAGGAATTAATGTTAATATTATTTTAGACTCTCATCCTCTGAAAGGTTATTAATGTTTACCAAAGCGAATGCATTTCCTGCCTATCTCGCCCTCTCCAAAGTGGCATTGCGGCAAATGTTCTGGACCCGGCGAACTGTCCTGATTCTGATCGGCTGCGCTTTATCGCTTGTTATCGCTCTCATATTCCGGTTTACGGTGGGAGGTAGGGTAACCGTCAACGGATTCATACCACAGATAACGCTAATTCTGTATGGACTTTTGGTGAATCTCTGCGCGATTTTTTACGGGACCGCAATCATCTCCGATGAAATTGAGGGTAAAGGATTAACTTATCTTCAGATGCGCCCACTCCACAAATCGACAATTCTGCTGAGCAAATTCGCAGCGTATCTTGTCGGCACGCTTGCGATCATAGGCGGATCTCACCTGATCTTAACGGGTATTGTCGCAACACATTCAAAGCTTGATAAGAATATATTGTATCACATAGGCATGAGTCTACGCTATACTGCATCAATGGCATTATCATTGTTAGCGTATGGGGCACTTGCTGCCGCATTAGCAGCGAGGTTCAAGCACCCTGTCCTATGGGGATTGTTGTTTGTGATGGGGTGGGAACGTATTACTGCAGCACCCTTCATGCAGATGGGAATCAAGAGACTCTCTATATCACACTACCTTTTGAGTGTATTTCCGCGTTATAAGGTGTCTCGGGGTTTATTAGATGACTTTTTAGGGGCATCACCGCCGCCAGCGTGGGTAGCACTCCTCGTAATTTTGCTGCTAACGGTAGGATTGCTGTGGCTCGCTATCCGAATCTTCCGAGAACGCGAATACCTGATGTAAAATGGGTTCTGTTCCGCTTGTGGGAGCGAGTGTTTTGCTTGGTGTGTCTTGTCGCTGGCGACTTCCATCAATTCCCCGCTTTGAGAACCCTTGCAGTTTCACGCGACACAATTAATTCTTCATTCGTAGAGACAACCAGAATTTTAGTCCGGCTGTTATCTGCTGAGAGATCCGCTTCGCCAGTCGCTTGCTCATTTTTCGCGGCATCCAAGTGGATGCCGCACCATTCAAGTCCTTCGCAAATTTTCGCGCGGGTTACAGTACTTTTCTCTCCGATACCCCCAGCAAAAGCGATTACATCTACACCGCCCAGCGCAGCGATATATGCGCCGATATACTTCTTCACACCGTAAACGTAAGTCTCCAGTGCTAAACGGGCATTATCATCACCTGCTGCGATGGCTGCCTCTACATCGCGCATATCGCCACTCGTGCCAGAGATACCTTTTAAGCCTGAATCCTCAATCAATTGACGACGGATTTCATCGGTAGAGACACCTTCTTTGTCGAGCATATAGAGTACTGCAAACGCATCTAACTCACCGCAACGCGTAGATTGGATCATCCCATATTGCGTTGAGGTTCCCATCGATGTATCAACAGATTCACCGTCTTTGATAGCACAGAGAGACGAGCTGCCCCCGAGGTGACACGAAATAATGCGCAGCCCTTGCCCTGTTTCCCGTCCAAGCAGCTGCGGCACACGTTCAGAGATATAGCGGTGGGACGCGCCGTGATAGCCGTAACGACGGATGTCGTGTTGCTCTACCCAGAAGCGAGGCACGCCGAATTCGGCGGCATAATCTGGAATTGTTTGATGGAACCATGTCTCAAAGACAGCGACGAGCGGTGTCGATGGAAGCAGTTCTTGAAAGGCGCGGATGGAGGCGATGTAAGCGGGATTATGCATCGGCGCGAGCGGCGTGGATGCTTCCAGTGCTGCGATTACATCTTCGGTAATCCGTGCTGAACGCCAATAGCCTTTGGCGAGAATGGTTTTGAATCCAACTCCGTCCAATTGTCCTAAGTCTTCAAAGCATCCGACATCGGTATCGGTAATTAGGTCCATCGCGTGTGCGATTGCAGCCGTATGTGTTGGGGCATCAATTTCGCCTTCGCGGGCAGGCTTCCCCGGCACGGCATGCGTAAAGGCAGACGGCGAGTTACCGATCCGTTCCACGCCTCCCTTGACGAGAGAGGTCGTGGTTTCCATGTCAATAATTTGGTATTTGAATGAGGTGCTGCCTACGTTGGCACAGAGTATATTCATAGTGATTGTCTATGACGAATTGATAAAAAAATCCAGGGTAGTTTGACTATCGGTTTCAGGATTGAAAGTGAGCAGCCCTTCGTTTTGCGCTGCCCGAAGAAGACGTTTATCAGAACTGACCAGAATAAGGTCTCGTCCGATCATTCTCAGTTGGTAAGCTTTATCAAGGGCACATTGAAGGATAATAGCATCGGTACTGTTGAGAGAATGTTTTTCAATGAATTCCCACGAAGCGGTTATCTGATCCTCAGTCGGGAGTACTTGATCTACTTCAGAGCTCTTAACGAATTCCATTTCAAAGTGTTGTCGGATATGATTGAAGAGCGTTGTGGTAATTTTGCCTTCATTTCTGCGACGGACGAAAACGAAAATAACTTCACCAGCACCTTCTAACAAACAGAACATACGTCCTAAGGGAACACAATCGAAAAGATGGTTAACTAAAGGTGTCCCTTTCTCAGCAATATAACGTTTGGCACAAGCACTTGCATCTAACCAGAAAAAATTCACTCGCCACGTCTCTCCCGTTCTTCAATAATAGCACTGCTAAAAAGGTTGTCCTCGGGGTTTATCCCCTCCTGAAGAGAAAGCTGCTGAAGTTCCTCAGCGGTGAGGGTTTTAGCATCAGGGTCGGATTTCCCGAGTGCCTTTTCAATTGATGGGTGCCGTCTCTCATTCTGTGCCTGGACCCGTGCTAAACGAACGGCCTGGAATTCTTCAGGTGTGAGTGCCTTCATGATGGGAGCTTGAAGTTCTTCTAATTCCTTTTTCACCTCTGCTAAATCCCACTCAAGTTGCTCAATTTTTATGAGCAGTTTCGTTACAGTCGGTATCATAAGTGTTATCCTTTCTATGGGTCTATTACGCGAGTCTATCTACCCAGAAGCGAGATACTCCGAAACATCTGTCTTTGCCATATTGCTTCCCGTCGCGCAGCGTTATCATCAAGAACCACCTGTTCAGCATTAATTTCTTGAACAAGGATAATAGTCGCACATCCCCCTAAATGAAGCGAATGTTGACTTTGAAGAACCCTAACTTGATTCGTGTCTGTCACAGTTTGTCGGTAGATCCATTGGGCTGCTTCTACTTCTGCAGCACCGGCTTTCCCAGTTCCATCAATGACCACTTCAACGTAAACTTCCTCTGGAATAAGGATTGTACCGTACACCTCTCGGAGAAGATTCAACTGCTTGATTTTCGAGAGTTCAATTAACGGCGTACTATTCGTGACAACCTTCATTATCTTGACTATCCAAAACCTTCAAGGCAGCTTCAACTTCGGTTTCCAATTCTTCAGCGGTAACCTCAGCAAAAGGAGAAATTCCAGCCTCAGACATCAAGTCTGAGAGATCCCACCGAGAAATATCAAGAAGTTTTGCCGCTCTACCTGCACTTATA
>VYCT01000130.1 GCA_009843785.1 Candidatus Poribacteria bacterium
AACAATAACATAAATCTCATAAAATGTAAACTTATTTTCATAATCTACTATAAGATAAAACTGACTGCTCCTCAATGCGGAGACAGTCATCCCAATAGGCGACAGCGTACGTTTTCACAGGTTCAGGTTGCTGTACCTGTTCGAGATACTTTGCGATCCAGTCGAGTAATTGTTGGCGGAATGATGCTCGGATCTCACCGTCAGCATAAACCAATTGGTGAAAATCCTGCCGAGCGTCGTCGTCTAATTGGAAGTCAACTTGACGATAAAGCACAAGGTTTGCTATCAATCCGATTGTGAGATGTTCAATCGGATTCGGAAAAATACTGAGCGGCGGATCCAATGCGAACAGATTATCTAACGGTAAAGCTTTCACGTAATCGCATCGGTGCTCAATGCATGCCAATTGTCGGTCAATCATCTCGACTTCAGCCAAATGGAGGAGTGGACGTGGAATATTGGTATCTCTGATTGTGATCTGAAGCGTCTGGATTGAGGTCCGATATATCAGCAACGCCTTTAGAAATTCGAGTTCTGCTTGTGTATAGATTTGGATGCCTTCCGTCTCTAAGTCGGTGTAAGTGGTGCCCAGCGGACGTTCCTCATCTCTGTTGGGTGGCAGAATCACGGCGTGTTCTAAAAGGTGGCGCGCTCTATCGAGCAATTTTTCCATTAACGTATTCCCGATTTGGAAAAACTTAACGGTTCGGGTTTTGCGAAGGAGTTGCGCCGCTTTATCCAGATCACCTTTGCTGCCGTATTCTAATCCGAGACTGGTGAGCGTAAAGGCAGTTTGAATCTGTGTTCGGAGTGCGGATTCGTCGGAGAGGTCTGCTGTCTTCATTGTGATGAGTTTATGCGCAATGGCGGCAATACTTTGGTAGAGTGCATCTGCCTGCTCACGCGGCATGCGACCCAGGGTATCACCGTGCGCCAGGGCACGCGCAAGGAATAGCCGTCCGTCAAGACTTGCCTCAGCGACGAGAGAAAATTTATGCGTCGTCATCTTCTGCTTCGTCCTCATCAAATGAAATCAAATCTAAGTCAACTTTTTCCATCAGGTCGGCTTCAGTGACATCGATACCTGCTGCCTTATCGCGTTCGGTAACGCGTTCGGCTCTGTCTGCCTGCGCGGCATCGAAAATAGCGGCAAGCTCTTCCTCAACATTGCCTTCGGTATCAATAGCGAAGAGTTCGCCGATAAGCATCTCAAAAATCTCATGGTCTGCTTCCCAGATAGCATCGGAAACCGCCCGGGCGCGTTCGTCGGCGTAATCAATCGCTTGTGAAGTTGGATGCAAAAGCCCACTTTCAAGCAGCAAACCGGTGTACTCGTCTTGAAGTTTGATGCGTCCGTGGAGGAGTGCTGCGAGTAGACGGATGTCTAATTCTCTGAGGAACCGCCCAAGTTCGTCCCGGTCACATTCCGCAAGCTCGAATAGCCAGAGGTCCAATGATTCTTCATCAAGTTTCCCATCGCGCCAAACGGCAATATCTAACAGTTCCTCAAATTGATCGTTTGAAAGACAGGGCAAGAGTGCTGAGGCGAGACCTGTGCCGAGCATTGTGTCCAAAACCTGGAGCACATCCTCAGTCGGGCTTTCCTGAATAAGTTCCGTGCAATCGGGTACAAGGTAATAGATTTGCTCCCGCGCTCTCGGGTTGCGCGTTGCGCTGAGAATCTCCAATTGCTGTTGCTTTCCGTAGCTTTGAAAGAGTTGTTCTGCTTCGCGCGTCGGTAAGGACAGCAGTTTCTCGCTTTCGGAGCGTGGGATTATCGTTTTTGGACTGTTCATGCCAACTCCTCCGTGTAGGACGGGTTCCGATATTAAAACGTACAAGTCTCCGATAACAGATAGCAGGTTGCTATTACCTCAAAAATTGTTCCTCACGAAATTGAGATTTTTTGCTGCGGATGCGATCGGATCGTCCTTACCGGGCGTTTCGAGTACGAACCAACTATCGTAGCCTACAGCATGCGCGGCTTCAAAGACTGCGGGGAAGTCAACATCACCCTCGCCAGCGTGATTGCCACCCGTGTCCTTAATGTGCATCTGCGTGATTGCGGTCCCTAAACTCCGAATTTCAGAGGGTGAATCGTAGCCGAACCCGGTTGCGTTCCCCATATCGTAATAGACACCAACGGCTGATGAACCGACATTATCAATAATGTGTTGATGTTGTTCCGCGCTGAGTGTCGATTCGATTGCGAGAAAGACCCCCTGTTTTTCAGCCGTTTCTGCAGCGGCTTTCAGCCCATCAATAAACCGTGGCGCGCTGATATGCGCATCTTGGATCTGGCCCCCCCCGAAAAAAGGCACCAGAATCACCTTCGCACCGAGGTGTGGCGCAGTCTCTGAGAGATATTGCAGCTTCGCAATCCCCTCGGTCCGCGTGCTGTCGGTCGGATGCATAAACGAAAAGGCTGTGAAACCGCCCGGCGATAGCGAGGACACCTCAATGCCCGCAGCATCTGCCAAGCCGTTCACCTTATCAATCCCGCCGTCCTGCCAGAGTGCATGTTCACGGTAGTTGACTCCCATACAAAGTTCGATGCCATCAAATCCAATATCTTTTGCTTTCTGAAACGATTCTTCAAACGAAACGGGTAGCATGCCGTCCCGAATACCTACCTTCATAGTCTGCCTCCTAAAGAGAAATGACGTGTAATTGCGTGTGAATATCGGTCAATTCTGAATTTTAACATATTCATCATACGCATTGCAAGGCGATCTGCAATCTTTTTTCAATTCATTGTTAAGTTACGAAATAGGAGAAAAAAAGTTGAATTTTTCCTATCAATGTGCTAATATATATAATCAATCACTTGTACGGACGAAACCAAAAATGATTTGAGGGAAGAAGATGTTCACTCAAAATAGACAGGTGCTGTTCTGTACGAGAAAATAAAGAGGATTATGTAATGAAACAGATGACGTGTATAGTTGCAATTTTGTTTCTGTCAGCGTGTCTTATCCCCGGCGTTTTCGCGCAAACATTGATGAGTGACGAATTCGAGGGCAGTGGTCAAGACCTTCAATCCTTCTGGCAAGTTAAGGATGGCGACAAAAGCCCGTGGGAACTGAAAGGTGGTATGCTCTCTGCCGATGCAGGTTTCGATCAGAATGTGTGGGGCGATGATACCAGCACACGTTTTTATCAGATCACCGATCAAGCGCAATTTGACATCGAAACGGCAATGACGGTCGATTATGGGGATGCTTGCACTGTTGCTGGCATCATCGTGTATTCTGCCACGACAAAAGATCACCAGGACCGTGATGGTCAGTGGGTGACACTGAAGTTGTGGGGACGCGGTGCCGCGCAAGGCAATAATGCCGTGCTCCAATACCAACGCCGTCAAAATGATGATGCCGCTTTGGGATATGTCGGCACACAACCCGACTACAATCCAGATCAAGGTGTCATTCCGGTTGAATTGCGTGTCACGCGCGATGGCGATGAATATGAGTCTTGGTTCAAGCCGAATGCAGAAGGCGATTGGGTTTCTGTCGGTACAGTGACCAACGAACTCGCGGATCCGCTTGAAGTTGGCATTTATGTCGGTATCTGTGAAGGCGCGACTGATGCGGGTAGGATGACGGTCACATTTGACTATTTCCGGGAAGCCTCAAGCCCCGCAACGCCTGTTGATCCGCGCGATCGACTTGCAGTCACGTGGGGTGAATTGAAAAAGCAGTAGAAGCGAACGTTGTTTGTAATTTTTCTAAATCGCTGGCGGCTTCCATGTCGCCAGCATTTTTATGGAGACGAAAGTTGAAAATAGCAGCTACTTTATCGCTTATCGGCGTTGTTATGATTTTTAGCGCGCTCTCGACAGACGCAGCACCTTCTCTCGGTGATCCGTTTGATGGAAACGCCTTGAAGAACCCGAATTGGAAATGGAAAACTTCTGATGAAGCAGGCATTGAACCCAAAGATTGGGATATGGGTAAAACGAAAGCTGGATGGCTTCATGTCACCGGTGAACTGAATCGCAATCTTTGGCCCTCGGACACAACGAACCGACTCTATCAGGAACATGAAGGTGATTTTGATGTGGAAACGCATCTCTACATGGATTATGAAGATGCTTGTGTGGTTGCAGGGATCGCTGCCTACTCGCCAACAACGAAGGACCGTCAAGGACGCGATGGCGAATGGGTGACGATTAAACTCTGGGGACGCGGACCCGCAAACGGAAATAATGCCGTTATCCAGTACCAAAAACGGCAGTTTGATGGTGGCGAAGGACTGGCCGGCACGGTTCCCAATTTTCAAGACCCCGCAGGTGAAATGGACATTTACATGCGACTCCGCCGTGAGGGTGATGCCTTCACAGCCTGGTGGAAACGGAAAGCCAATGACAAATGGATTGACATCGGCGAAACCGAACAGGAGTTTGATGAACCGCTTGAAGTCGGCATTTACGTCGGTATCTGTGACAGTAAAGGCAAACAGATTGCGCAGTATGAGTACTTTGAAGACCTTCTCGTACCGTTTGATGTTTCGCCGCGTGCGAAATTGCCAATCGCTTGGGGCGACCTAAAACGCCGGCATAGTGTGCCGGGCCCTCGTTAGTTATGACTACATTTTATAAAGGAGCAGGGATCGGTACGCATTGGCATACCCATGATTCCCGCCGAGTCGGCTTTATGGCAAGATCTCCAGTGACCAATCCAGACACTAAAGCCCTCATAGAGCATATTGCAACGGGTACTGCCAACAGTCCGTATGTTTCGTTGACTCGCTCCTACGCGGTGGCGTGGCACTATGCAGTATTGAGTAGTAAGCAGGAACCTGGGCCGAATAAACCCGCCTACGTTTATGAAATAGAGATTGATGATTCGCTGCCACATGGACTTAATCTGTTGGATCCGGCCAAAGAGGTTGTTCATATCTTACCACAACCCTTACGAGGAATCATGGACTTAGACTATATGGAAGATCTTCTCGGGGGGCAAACACCTCAACCCCCCAATCCGATGGAAGGTTTTTCACCCGATGTTGAACGGCAATTAATAGCATTAGTTTTTGCAGAGCGAGATGCAGAAGTGTTAGCTCACGGTTATATACCGCCGTTCTGTGTGAAGCACCGTTTTGAAGTAGAGTTCTCTCGGTCAGATTTGCCGCTTTTATAGGAGAAACTATGATGTTTGAAATTCGTAATATTGACCTGAAAAAGGTGTCAGGCAACGATTTCATCAAGTTCCTGAGGATAGAAATACCCCAAAGGAAAGGCCATGGACTTCTTCGCTTCGGTAGAGTTCGGTACGCTTTAAACGGAGACCAGAAAGAACAAGAAAACGGCTTGCCGATGGACTTAGGCAAGGGAATTTTTACCGCAACGCTTGAGGATGAAGAGCTCGAAGCACTCGGCGAAATTTCTCGTGAAGACTTGGAGAAGACTTTGCAAAAGGCGGCAGTAGAAATTATTAAGATTGTCCGGAAAGAATTGGGACAAGAACCGGATACTGCTGGTATTCTTAGACGTATTTTAAAAGATTATGCTTATCTAGCGTATGATGAAAGTTCGTCTAAACCGCCCGATGTTTTGAAGTGCCGTGTTACTGAGCCCAAAAGTCCACGGGATGTAGAAGATATTTTTGAAATAGCCAATAGATTACGCATCGCCACCGGCGAGAATTATATAGTAGCATACGGTGGTTCCTCTAGTCCTGAGAATAACCCTGATGAAGCCTGGAGCAGATTCTCTTTAAGGAAGTTCGATTTTCGAGAAACTAAGCCCAACGGAACATAAGGGATTTGGGAGGAAAATGAAACGCTCATGCCTTATAGTCGCGCTTTTTCTTACTATCTGTAGCGATTTCGCTATTGCCGAAGTGAACGACGCAGCCCAACAAGTTCTTGCCACTATCGAATGGGTCTCTATCCCCGAAGGCGAGTTCCTGATGGGTTCAACACCCGAAGAAGCAAATGCCGCATATCAGGACGCGAAATTGCGCAGCTCCATGCTTGAGCAGCATACCTTCGATGCCGAATTGCCACAACATCAGGTCTATCTGAGTGCTTACGAAATCACGCGGTATGAGATTACCAACGCGCAGTATCGTGCCTTTATTGAGGCAACGAACCGCCCGACACCCCGCGGACACAACGGCGAAAAAACGTGGGAAGATGAGACACTCAACGGCGACACGCAACCGGTTGTCGGTGTGACATGGTTTGATGCCCAAGCGTTCGCGGAGTGGATCGGTGGAAGCCTCCCGACTGAAGCGCAGTGGGAGCGCGCCGCGCGTGGCACAGAGGCACGCATCTACCCCTGGGGCGATACACCCCCGAAAGCGCGTCAGCATGCCAACTTCGCACGCCGCTATAATCGTCCGATACCGGTGGGTCAATTTCCGAAAGGCGAGTCCCCAGACGGCATCGCGGATCTCGCTGGGAACGTGTGGGAATGGTGCCTTGATGAATACAGTCCGACAGCCTACCAGCGGAACGGAAAATGTGTGCCACGCAATCCGCTCCATCTCCGTTTCCGGGATGTACTTCGCTCAAGGGTCATTCGAGGGGGCGCGTGGGATGTCGGCAGCGCGTTTCTCCGTTCAAGTCTGCGGTTCAAATTTTATCCTCTGGATTCAACACATACAATTGGGTTTCGGGTCGTGCGTCCGCGCCCAGAAATCAAAAACTAACCTACCTATCACTATGTTCCAACGAAAACATTATCTGTTCCGCTTGTTGGCACCGTTTCTTCTCTGCATATTTCCACTGCTGGGCAGTGCTGAACCTTATTTTCACGATGTGACCGATGCCATGGGACTTGACTTTAAGCATATCAACGGCTTTTCTGCGGAGCGCAGACTCGTTGAAACGATGGGCAGCGGCGGCGCGCTCTTTGACTTTGATAACGACGAGGACCTTGATCTCTACCTCGTTCAAGGCAATGCGCTTTCTTCATCAACAGCACCTCTGCCCACAAACCGTCTGTATCGAAACGATGTGGGTGTTTTCGTTGATGTCACAGCATCTGCAAACGTCGGTGATACAGGTTACGGACTCGGTGCTGTCGCTGCGGATTACAATGCTGATGGGTACCGCGACCTATACGTAACGAACTTGGGAGAAAATGTGCTTTATCGCAACAACGGCGATGGCACGTTTACTGATGTAACCGAGCAGGCACAGGTAGGGTGTCCGCTACTGAGCGCGAGTGCCGCGTTCGCTGATATTGATAGGGATGGGGATTTGGATCTCTATGTTTGCAACTACGTTGAATACGCGCTTGAAACCGATATTCCGTGCTATTACAAGAACACCTTGCGCATCTACTGCGGTCCGAATGAATATCACGGCATCGCTGATGTGCTTTACCGTAATAACGGCGATGGCACCTTTACAGATATTACCGAAGCCGCGGGTGTCTATGAGCCGACGACGCGCGGGTTAGGCGTTGTCTTTACAGACGTGAATAGCGATGGATGGTTGGACATCTACGTTGCAAACGATATGTCTCCGAATACGCTTTTTATGAATCAAGGTGACGGAACTTTTCGCGAAGAAGGGGTCCTCCGCGGCGTTGCCTACAACGGCGACGGTTTGGCAAACGGGTCTATGGGGATAGACGCGGCGGACTATGATAACGACGGTGATATTGACCTGTGGGTGTCGAATTTCTCATTGGAAGCGAACTGCCTTATGCAGAACGATGGCGACGGCTATTTCGAGGATGTGACGTTCGACACCAATCTCGCCGATCCATCTTTCTATTCACTCGGCTTCGGCACCCGTTTCATTGATTTTGATAACGACGGTTGGTTAGATATACTCGTTGGAAATGGACATATCTGGGACAACGTGAAGCAGATTGACGCGAAAATGAGCTACGCACAACCCGTGCAGCTTTTTCATAACCGCGGGGGCACCTCAGAGGAGGGTGTGGTCTTCACTGAGATTACGGCTGAAGCGGGTTTGAATGAAACGCCTTATGTAGTGCGTGGCATGCTCTTCGGGGATATAGATATGGATGGCGATGTGGATGTCGTGCTGTGTCAATCCAACCGTCCGGCGGTCATCTTGAGCAACGCGGTCGGGAATGCGAAGGCGTGGATAGCAGTGAAATTGGTCGGGGCGGATGGAAACATAGATGCAATTGGTGCGCGAGTTCAATTAGTGGCAGATGGAACGACGTTGCTCCGAGAGGTTACTTGTGGGGCAAGTTATCTGTCAGGAAACGATCTCCGGCTCTTCTTCGGGTTGGGCAATGTCTCACGCGTAGATCGTCTCAATATTCGCTGGCACAATGGCGAGGTGCAGCAATTCGATTTAGGTAGAATGCCGATTCGGCGTTTCATAACCGTCCGGTATTGACAGGTTTCCTTTTTCGTGTTATATTGAAAAATCATGAAGATCGTTGAAGAGAGAGAGGCGTGGATACACACGCACTTTATCCTTGATAGTTTTTATGTCACGCCCGAGGAATGTCGGCAAATTTCTATCGGTGTCGAACCGCAACTGATGCAACTCGGACTCCAGTATGGGCTGACGTATAACATCGCGCCTTCAAAACATCGCGCCATCATTGTTCTTGAGTGTATACCGTTTGATTCGGTCAAAGTGGTCGTGAAAGAAATAATTAACAACGTGATTAAAGATTTCCCTGTCCGACTACCTGAACAACGGAACGTCGTCACCAATATTACCGTTGCGAATCAGGAGACAGAACAGGCGGATGTCAATATCCAAGCCCCGGTGCAGTAAGGATGTGTGTTCCGACAGTGCCATCGGTAATATTGAAGATTGAGGGGAATTCGTCTCGCCAACCGTCGTTGGCACTCGGACAGAATTGGCGTGAATTGCCTTCAATAGCTGTCACACCCGGAATGCGTGCGGCGAGTCCAGCGGAGTGTAAGAACGATGCCCCCGGACACGTCAGGTCCTGTACAGCGAGGAACATACCGTATTCTGCGGCGGCGGCACCCATCAACAACGCCTGAGACTGCCCTTTACACGCCTTGAGTGCGACACCGGAATACCCTTGCTCACGTGCCAATAGGAAGGTCTCAAAGTCGGTTAGCGATTCGTCGATCACCACGGGTTTTATTTCTGCGGCTTTGTGCATCTTATTTTCGGGGTGTGCCTTCAAATCTCGATCTGTCGGTTGCTCGATATAAGCAAGCCGTTGGAAGGCGTTACTTTCTGCCGCTTGAATCTGGTTGAGAAATTCCAATAGATATTCAACGTCTTGACAGGTTTCGTTAAAATCAGCGGAGTAGTGCCAAGTCTCAACGCCACGTTTTGCCTGTGTTTCCGCCGTGACTTTATCAATCGCGAGGACGCGTGCGACATCCCAATCCAGATCGTCGCCGTTAAGTTTAATTTTCAGGTGTGTCAATCCGTCAGCGGCAATCCATTCAGGAAGCGTCTCCGGTAGACCGTCATTGAGGCGTTCTGCGATATCGGCATCAGTGAGCGGATCCAGCGCGCCGATGAGATGATAGAGCGGCATATTAGGCTTCGGTTGGCGTGAAGTGTATTGGTCGAGATATTTTCCGGTGAACTGTTCGTTCAAAAAGTGTGATACATCCGCCTGAATGAAGTCTTCACCTAAGCCGTTGTAGCTATTGATACCGTTTGCTTTTCCAAATGCATCGTGGATTGCGGCATCAATGGGACTCGTTGTAACGACGGTACAAAGTTTCGGCATCGGCGATGCGAGTTGCATGGTCTGAGACAACTCGTCCGCGATGCGTAAAAATTCGGGTTCAAGTACTTCAGAGAGTTCGAGGGGATGCGCGCAGAGCGTGCAATCTCGTGTCGCCGTTACCGCTAATTCGGCAAGTTTTTTCATCGCCGCGAGGCTCTGATCGAAAGGCGCGTGGCGCGGCGGAAATGCCCAGACGTTACCGAGCGGCATGGAGCCGTTACCTTCTGCCTCTTTGCCGTCGCGCGTCTGAACTTGCATCCGGACGTTAAAGAGGACGCAGTGATCTGTAGGTACGCCACCGAACTTCAGCGGGGTTCGGTATTGGTGCTCTTCAAAGTCATAATGAACGTCAAGGATACGGATATCTGTCTGTTTTGGCATGGTTTCCTCTTTTTAATTTTCCTTGCGGAGAAACGACCTGAATTTGAACGTTGACGGGCATTCCTTAAACCCGCCCTCCATTCCATTACGGGCTACAGGTTTTGTATTATCTTTAATTCTATCACCAAGACAGGAACCTGCAGCAACGGCGCAGGTGGATCAATGGAGAGGCACGTCAATTTTGAAATCCGACTGACTAATCCGCAAGGTAAAGTTAAAAATCATCGTAACCGATTTCCCGCGGCACGTCAAGCAATTTTTCTGTCCCTTGTGCTATAACCAAACGGAGGTTTCTTCCTATGACGCATAACGCAAAAGTCCAAAAACTCACTTCACTTCTCGATAAACATCAAACGTATCGGGACACCTGTCTCAATCTCATTGCTTCGGAGAACACGCCTTCACCGTTAGTAGAAGAACTGTTTGACGAACGGTTGGCACGGCGGTATGGGAATTATTCTGGGGTTGACATTTACCAACGGAATTACAAGGGCAACCGCTATATTGCTGAAATAGAGGGGTACACACAGGCGTTAGCAAAGGAACTCTTCGGCGCAGCGCACGTCGATTTCCGTCCATTATCAGGGAACATCGCAGGGATCGCAACAACGTTTGCATTGGCGAAGCCCGGTGATACGGCGTTAGAGGTTCATAACGGACACCACTATGCCGAGAAACTACTCTCCTCACCGCTCAAGATAGGACTCCAATCCATTCCGATTCCGTGGGACGGACAACGTTCAAACATCGACCTCGATGCCACTCTCGCGTTGATTGCAAAACACAAACCCAGCATCGTCAACGTCGGCTCCGGTGTGTTTCTCTTCCCACAACCCGTACGCGAGTTGAAAGTAGCGATGCGCCAAGCGAATCCAGATGCCTACCTCATTTACGATGCATCACACGTCATTGGACTCATAGCGGGTAAACGGTTTCAATCGCCTTTTGAGGAAGGTGCGGATGTCATCATTTCCAGCACACATAAGACGCTTGCGGGACCGCAGGGTGGGATGGTTTTGATGAATGATGAATCTATCGCTGAGCGGGTTGCGAGGGGTGTCTATCCGTTGTTAATGAGCAATCACCATTTGAATCGGTTACCAGCGTTAGCAGGAACGTTTATAGAGTGGATGGAATGCGGTGAAGCACAGGCAGATGCGATTGTAGCGAACGCGAAAGCACTCGGTCAAGCATTAGCCGAACGCGGTGTCCCGATGCTCGGTGCCGATTTCGGTTTCACGGAGTCGCATACCTTGATATTGATTGTAGATAAGTATGGAGAAGGCAGCGCGCTCGCAAACCATCTCGAAGCGTGTCATATTATTACGGGGGCAGCAGGATTATC
Source organism: Candidatus Poribacteria bacterium (assembly GCA_009843785.1). Taxonomy (GTDB): domain Bacteria; phylum Poribacteria; class WGA-4E; order WGA-4E; family WGA-3G; genus WGA-3G. Next base: position 11,394 of record VYCT01000130.1, read on the forward strand.
GCCGGAAGTCGGGACATCAGGATTACGTATCGGCGTTCAAGAAGTCACCCGATGGGGCATGACCCCGGCGGATGCACCAGACATTGCGGAATGTATCGTCTCAGCACTCTCTGGCGGAACTCCTGAAGCACTCAAGCCGAAGGTTGCAGAAGTCGCATGTCGTTTCGATACAATCCAATTTACGGTTGACTGAGAACAGAAAAAACAACGGAATCTGTGATTGGGTTGTACCTGTGCTATTGTTCTCGGTCTGGCCAAAGGTGATTCATCGCCTCTAAATAAGCATCTATTTCCCCGTCGGTTACAGGTTCCTGCAGCAGTATTTTCAGCAAAATCTTTGTATAGGTGTGGACCTCTGGAATATCTCCAAACGTCTCAATGAGTCCTTCGCGCTCAATTTGGACGTATAACTCAGGGTCTTCCTCTCTGAGGTTATCCATATCTACTGAGAAGCGTCGCTTCCTTCTTTTCGTGGATTCTAATGTTTTCTGTGTGCTTTCAGTCGGCCAGAGGAATAGCATTGCTTCAAGATAAATGATCTCTCTCTCAAGATAAGCGATACTTTCTTTATCAAGGGGTGTGAGCGTAACCGCATGCCCAGTATTAGGTCTATTTATCTCGTGTTCTATAACGGTACGAACTTGTGGGATGTCGCCAAACTCTTTGAGGATTACCGCGTGATGGTATTTTTCGCGTAAATCAAGATCCTTTTCTTCAAAAAAATTTGGGGGAATCTGCAGTTTCATAAGTTCTGCCACATAATCGTCTGTCAGGAGGATCCATGTTTCATCGATAGTGTTGACGGGCGTAGTATTGGCGGAAGTGTGTGCCTCGGTTTTCGCGAGTGGGTTCGGAACAGCTGCGTCTTCGGGGTCTCCACAACCATAAAAAACAGACAGGCTGAGGAGACCTATAAACAAAATAAAAATGCTTTTCATTGAGGCCTCCCTTGATTAAAAACGATGCGTGTACTCTCACTTCTGCTCTCCACATAGGAAGCTATCAAGAACTTCGTAACCAAAGCCTCTATAGCTAACGTTACACGCTGAAGTTATTATAGCAGATTCAACAACTTGTGTCAAAAAAAATAGCGTCTACATCAGGGGCGTTTAGTTTTAAACATTTACTTTACCTATGTAGGAGCGAGCTGTGCTCGCGATCTTACTTTACCACCTATATAAAATGATTGGAACCCGTCTACTTTGTAGGATGTACTTTCGCTGCTAAAAGTATACTATTTCTGCTTCAATTTTCCCCACGTTGTGGTTAATAATTCTACATTGGGTTGAACAGGCAGCGTTCTCGGATCAAACCAATCCGCACCACTATTACGCCCTATGTCGGTGAGTTGTTCGGGTCTACCACCCTCTACAGGGATTTTGAAAATCTGATATTGATTTAATTGATTCCCGACTTGCTGTTTGTAAAGGAGTTCGTCTCCGAATGGTGACCATGCTGGTTCGAGCGCGTAAGGCCCCGCCTCGGAAACGATTTGTTGAAACTCGCCTCCGTCGCGCGCTGCAACATAGATAGTTTGGGCATCAAACACCTGTTTCCCCCATTTGTCATGGACCCATTTTGCCCATAGATCCCTGTTCATCCAAGAAAAAGCAAGCCGCTCTCCGTCGGGCGACCACACAGGATTTCCCATTATTGGCAGTTGTTTTGCATATAGCGTTCGCATCGCACCGCTTTTTAGATTGGCGACACGAAGTTGTCGACTGTTAGGTAAGCGCATGCCGAATTTCTCTGCTGCGCCTGCGAGAATAAAAACTATTTCCGCCCCATCGGGCGACCACGCTGGACTTCCGCCATCTTCGCCTGTATCAGCAATTTTCTCAACCGTTTTTCCATCTATTGTGGCAGTGTAGATCGCCCATTCATCATTCTGCAGATAAGCAATGTATTTTCCGTCGGGTGACCATGTCGGTTGGCGTCTATCTGCTGATTTTGCAAATACCTTTCGCACGTTCTTTCCATCCGCATCCATAAAGTAGAGGTCCCATTCGCCATCACGGTTGGAGTTGAAAAGAATTTGCTCACCTGTCGGGGACCAGGCAGGATCAAAGTCGACAGCAGGGTGCTTAGTTAAATTTACCTGCTGACTCCCATCGGGGTTCATCACATAGATTTCGCTATTCCCATCTCGATTTGATGAAAATACGATTTTAGCAGTCGATGGTGCTTTCGCCCATGTTAGGGTGCCGCTGTTGAACAGCAAAAAACTGATACAACAACGCAGGCCAAAAAAACTGATGCTCAAAGATTTTCTCCTTTCGGATTGTAGCGGAAACCACTTGACGAGGCCCGAAAACTAAACTTAAGGTACGTCCGGCGATGCCGCAGCCATAAACCAGTCTGCATCCCTATTGGCTCCCTCGTGTGTAAGTTGAGTCTTGGCACGCGTATTCACATCAATCTTGAAAAGCTGCCGGATATTTCCACCTTCTGGTAGATGGATGTCCTGCTGGTAAATAATTTCATTTCCATCTGGGGACCAGGTCGGATGGAGGGCATCGGGTCCCTTTTCTGAAACAAGTTGGCGCAAATTACTCCCATCGCGGTTAATAATGTAAATCGTTTCTTCGTCCTGCCAAACAAGCGCATCTGTATGGCTGAGTATATGTCTAAACTTGTGTAGAACGAAGGCAATTTGTTCACCGTTGGGAGACCACGCTGGATCAAACTTAACTGGATACTTCTCGACTTCACCGAGAAGGACAGTTTGTTTGAGCGTTTCAACGTTGAGAAGCCGGAGTTCATAGCCCTGTTTGGGTTTATAATGAATGAAGGCGATTTCCTTTCCATCTGGTGACCAAGCAGGGTATCCAACACTTGCGAAGCCGGTCTCTGCCACAGGCTCGATGGATGCGTTATCTATTGTTAAAATGTAAAGTACACCGTCACGCGCAGAAGCGATTCGTTTTCCGTCGGGTGCCCACGCTGCAGAAGATCGGCTGTGCCAATTATCAAACACGCGCCGTATATTGTTTCCGTCGGCATCCATGAGGTATAGACTCTCACCGTCTTCTCGGAAGGAGACGAACAGAATCTGTTCGCCTGTTGGAGACCAAGTCGGCTTAAAGTCGCTTGCCACATCTCTTGTAAGATTCACAGGATCACTTCCGTCAGGATTCATCGTCCAGATATCCCAATCGCCATCTCGGTTGGAGGCAAAAACGACTTTTCCGGTTTTCGGTGCTGTCACTGTGAGAGAATCTTCTGAGTCAGAGGGCAACCCGAAACGTTTGAAGTAGTGATACCCGATGCCTAACACCAATAACGCTGCAACCAGCATGGATGCAGCGATTGCCCACGGTGCGAACCTTTGACCTCCACTGGTAGACGGAGTAGGCGTGATACGCTAAACCTCGCGCATGACATTCTCAGTGAAATTCGGCGCGATTTGGAACCCGCTTAAAGCCTCTCGAACCATCGGTGCCTCTCTCTTCAAACGCTGCTGCGCACGACGGAGCCGACTTTTAATCGTGCCCACCGATGTCCCTAAAAACTCACTGATCTCTTCGTGCGTCATTTCTCCGAAGTAATGGAGCGTGATAACGGTCCGTTCATTCTCCCGTAATTTAGAAAGCAATTTTTCGACGACCTCGCGCTGCGCTTCTGCTGTCATCTGCTCGTTCTCCTGAATTACATATCCCGAATACGTTGCTTGTTCCAATTGCGCGTGGCTTGTGTGTTCCAGTGACTGTGTTGCCAAACGCTTTTTACGCAGCCATGCAATACAACCGCGCGTCGCTATCACAGACAGCCAACGGGCAAAGCGGTGCGGTTTCTTCAACGTTGCCAACTCCTTATATGCTTTCAGGAAGGCATCCTGCGTAATCTCTTCAGCAATGTGGAAATCTCCAACTTTCCGCCACACAAGCCCGTGAACCGGTTTCTGATATTTTCTCACCAGCGTAGAGAACGCGTTCTCATCGCCAGCAAGGACGCGCTGGATCAGTTCGACATCGTCGTTTTTCATCGGTTATCTCCAGAAAGGGATAATTTCATAATTTCGCAATCAGATGGGTGAAATAGATGCATAATTCCGAAAAAAGCGAAAGAAATTTATGGAAAACTAAAAATTCTGACATTTATCGAAGTTATGTTCACACGACTAAAGGCGTTGCCTAAGAGCGTGTCGTGTTATGAAAATGCGTTTTGTTTTTAAAAAGTTGCTTAAAGTATGTCACTTACCCCCATTTTTTTCTGAAGGTTTGTGGTGAAAGGTTTTTAGTGT
>VYCT01000154.1 GCA_009843785.1 Candidatus Poribacteria bacterium
CCTACCGGGCCTGGAGGTCGCGACGGTTATTTTTTCTTAAATTGACACTTATGGTACACCGCAAAACCGAACCTACCGGACCTGGGAGAAGTCGGGATTACTGATTTGAATAATTGAACTTCATTAAACCTCGCCTACAGTGACTCTTAACGGAAAACGTTTGAATTCTTTCACCCAATATGCTACGATATTAGCGACGTGGAAAGAAGGTATCAATTCCGGCTTCAATGTCTTCTATCGGATGTCCGTATTGTTGCTGATAACTTTCGTGGGTGCCACGCTCTGTCTCAGTGAGTTCGGTAAGCGGAAAGGCAATCGTTTCCTTGCTGCGCTTGCCAGATTCACCCATTGCGATGTTCATCTCTTGGTCCTGCCTACCGAGTGCGGCACCGTATTCAGGTTCCGAATCGTTAAGTACAGCCGTAGCGATACTGAGCAGCTCATCTGCTACTGCGATCTGCCCCTCGGAAAGCGGATAGTTCTTAAGCGGGTTTTCCCAAGTGACAGTCTGATCGGGGAGTTCCAATGAGATGTTTTCAATGACTTTAGTGCCATCCACGTCAATTGTTGTACGCTTGGGTCGATAAGCGACTCCTTTTGCACCGGATTGCAGTTCATCGGCAGGTGTTACGTAGATGTCTTCGCCGACGATCGTGCCTTTGCTGCCGTCAATCTGCGAAATTCCGGTTTGTCCGCGCCCCAAGGAACGGGCATGGATGACGTTGGAGTACACCATCAGGGCAGTTGCGTTGTTGTCGAACTCAATAAAACCGAGGCTCCATCTTTCGCTGGTGTGATGACGCTTCATCCGGTCAATGATCGGAATTACTGGGGTTGTCTGTGTGATGCCGAGTGCGGACTTTGGTTCACCCCCGGCACGGAGACGGAGCATGCTCATGCCGTGATAGCCGCCTTCATAAAAGATGCGGTAGATACGAGCGACCTCGCCAATAACATCTGCTTCGATAACCTCAGATAAAAACCGTTCTCTCGGCGCACGGTAATAGTTTTCAGCGATCTCAAGTTTGACATTATTCGCCTTGGCACTTTCAATCATCAGGTCTGCTGTCGGGAGTGTAACAGCGATAGGGGTCTCACAGAGAATGTGAACACCGGCATCCGCCATAAAACATGCGATTGCGTGGTGGGCGACACCCGGTACGGTAATATCAACGACATCCAGTTCTTCTTGGGCGACGAGGTCGCGGACATTCGTGTAAGGGGTCGCGCCGTATTCCTTGGCATAGCGGGTTGCGGTCTCCTCGTCTATATCGCAAATCGCGACGAGGTTGTAAATATCTTTGAGTTTCGCGATAACGGGCAGATGCGCGCCGCCGCCACGCCGTCCAGCACCAACTAAAGCAATATTGAGTTTGGCCATGGAGGTCTCCTTTATCAGTTATCAGTTGTCAGTTGTACTGAAAATAGCACTTTTGAGAAAATGTGTCAATGAAAATAGTTATCGGTTGTCAGTTGTCAGAAGTTAGTGAGTCGCGACCAGAAGACCGCGAGCGACAAGAAATCCGCAGAAACACCCAAGCAAATACCCCAAGCAAAACACTCGCTCCTACAAGAAAGAATCCGCGATCAGGAAAGGATTTCTGAAATTCTGTTGAAAAAATATGTTAGCCATCATCCTTAAAGAACTCCGTTGCTATACCAATATTGGCAAATACCGACGTATGCAGTTAGTGGTTTTATGTGGATTCGCGCTGCTATTGCTGGTTGGCACGGTTGAATTCTATGCGTATCACACGCCCAATGTCGGAAAACAGGCCTATAAACTCTGTATTATTTTTCTCTTTATTCCCCAATTTTGGGTGCCCAGGCATGCAGTCGAGGCTTGGCATACAGATCACCATCTACCGGGAAATGGAACGAACGGGGCACTCCTTGCGTTGTCTCCATTGGCAAGTTGGAAAATCTTGGCAGGTAAATTGAGTGCGGTTGTGCTTTGGACACTGTGGGGCATCTGGTTAACGCTCCCACTGTTTGCGCTGTCAAGTTACACCGGTGGCTTGGCTGTTTCGCAATTGGCGAAATGCGGTGCGGTACTATTGGTGGGTTGCATCTTTTTCGCACTGCTCGGCATCGGTTTTGCGTTACGTAATCCTCCACTTCAGGCAAAAAGTATCAGTTACGGATTGGTCTTGTTGTTAACTTTTCTCCCACTAATTCCGATTCCGTTATTTGACGCAATTCCGGTGTTAGATGTGATGAGTCCACTGTGTGTGGTGTTGTCAATTTTGAGTACGGGTCCAACGCATCTGTGGTTGTGGAATATTGGCCTGTTTTGTGCGTTATCCGTGCTGATTTTTCCGATATTGATTAGGTTTTGTCATATCTGAACTTGTAGATAAAGTAGTGTTTCCGCGCGGTTAAGCGATTTTCAATATTATATGTATTTTTGCTTCCAAGATGGATTGGAAGATTGGAAGTCAGAAAGGTTTAAATCCTTAATCTTCATTAAACCGCGCCTGTAAAATGAGGGTTGTAGAACTTGTAATATACACCGTAAAAGATATGACGAACACATCAACATATTCCCAAAATCTTCAAGAAACACCAAAGACAGGACATCCGGGTGTCACTTTTCGGGCGATTCTGCTTGGCATTATCCTCATTCCGCCGAATACTTACTTTATTATGGCGAACCATCTGCGTTACCGGAGTACACTGCCGACGACGATGTCGCTAATTTACAACGTAGTGGTGACGCTGGTGGTGTTGACGTGCCTAAATTTTCTGGTCAAACGGCTGCTGCCGCGCTTCTCGCTCCGACAGGGCGAATTGCTCACCATCTACGTCATTCTCTCAATTTCTTCGGCGATCGCGGGGCACGATATGATGCAGACCCTTGTGCCTGTGATTCCAAACGGCTTCTGGTTTGCGACCCCTGAAAACGAATGGCAACAACTCTTCTGGCGGTATCTGCCAAGCTGGATGACACTCAGCGATTTGTCTGTCTTACAAGATTTTTACGACGGGGAATCCTCTTTTTACTCAACGCGGTATCTGGCGGCATGGTGGGAACCGGTTTTATGGTGGACGCTCTTTCTGTCCGTGCTGATATGGGTGATGATATGCATCGATCTATTGCTTCGGAAGCAGTGGATCGAAAGGGAACGGCTCACCTATCCGATCGTCCGTTTGCCAATAGAAATGACGCACTTAGACGGACGGCTCTTTAAAAACAAGATGCTGTGGGCAGGCTTCGCGATTGCAGCGAGCATTGAACTGATTAACGGCATCCACGCGTTCTTTCCAACCTTCCCAGAGATACCGGTACGAAAGGTAGACCTTGGCATCTATTTCACTGAAAAACCGTGGAGCGCGATCGGTTGGACCCCCGTTTATATCCTGTCGTTCGGTGTAGGACTTGCCTTTTTAATGCCGTTAGAGATGTCCTTTTCGCTTTGGTTCTTTTACTTCTTCTGGAAAGGTGAGCGCATCTTGGGCAGTGCGATGGGGTTACAGGCTTTGCCGGGATTTCCGTACGATGGCCCGCAAGGGGTAGGCGCGTATCTGGGGATCGCCTGTTTTGGACTCTACGGCGGACGTAAGCATTTCTATGCGATGTTTAGAAATGTGACTGGAAAGAGAGGTGCGTATCTTCCACCTGAAATGCGAGATTCAACGGATTATCGGTGGCCGCTGGCGGGGTTGATAGGGGGTGTCCTTTTTCTTTTTATTTTTTCAAACCATGGGGGGATGGCAATTTGGCTGATAGCGTTGTACTTTACTATCTATTATCTCCTCGCGTTAGGCATAACACGGGTCCGCGCGGAGGTTGGGCCGCCGACACACGAGATGTTTTCGGCAAACCCGCGGCAATTTATTCTCGATTCGCTCGGTTCACGTATGATTCCACCACAGAGTTTAACGGTGCTGTCGCTGTATTTCGCGTTCAATCGTGGGTATCGGGCGCATCCGATGCCACATACATTAGAAGCCTTTAAACTTGTGGAAGTGGCGAATATGCGTGCGAAGCGGATGGTCGTCGCGCTGATGTGCGGTGTCTTTTTCGGTATCCTTGCTTCATTCTGGGCGTATCTGGTGGTTTCCTACAAGACCGGTGCGAATCCGTGGGTGGTAAAGGGCGGTTATAACATGCTCCGGTCATGGCTCTATTATCCGACAGAAACAAACATCCCGGCGGTTACATTTATGGGTATCGGGTTTTTGTTTACAGGGTTGCTATGGTGGCTACGCACGCGTTTTCCGATGTTTCCATTTCATCCGGCTGGCTATGCGGTCGCGAGTAGTACGTTGACCTTCGGTTGGCTCTGGTTCTCTGTTTTTATGAGTTGGGGCATCAAGCACCTCATCTTGCGGTTCGGTGGTATCCGTCTCTACCATCGAGTGTTACCGCTCTTTTTGGGATTAATTCTCGGGCAATTCGTAGTCGGTGGCACGTGGGTGCTGATCCGACTTATCTGGGGTGTGTCGGTTTATTCTTTTTATCGTTAACTCGCGAATCTGTGTGCTGCCGAAAGGCGATGAACTCATAGCGAGTACGCGCTAAAAATGGTTGAAAGTGGTGCAAAAGTTAATCATACAGTTTTACGCAATATGACTTCAAAAACATGGTAAACACATCAAAATATCCCTCAAATCCTCAAGAAACACCGCAGTCTGGGCATCCGGGCGTAACTTTTCGCGCGATCCTGCTTGGCATTATCCTCATCCCGCCGAACAGCTATTTCATTATGGCGAATCATCTACGGTACTGGAGTACGCTGCCAACAACGATGTCGTTGATTTACAACGTAGTGGTGACGCTGGTAGTCCTGACGTGCCTGAATTTTCTGGTCAAATGGCTGCTGCCTCGCTTCGCGCTTCGACAAGGCGAACTGCTCACGATCTACGTTATCCTCTCAATTTCTTCGGCAATTGCGGGGCATGACATGATGCAGACGGTTGTGCCTGTCATCCCAAACGGTTTTTGGTTTGCTACGCCTGAAAACGAATGGCAACAACTCTTTTGGCGGTATCTGCCGAGCTGGATGACACTTGATGATCTTTCAGTATTGCAAGATTTTTACGATGGCGATACGACCTTTTATTCATCAAGGTACTTAGCGGCATGGTGGGAACCGATTCTATGGTGGACGATCTTCCTATCCGTGGTTATTTGGGTGATGATATGCATCGATCTCCTGCTTCGGAAACAGTGGATTGAACGGGAGCGGCTCGTCTACCCAATCGTCCGTTTGCCGATAGAGATGACGTACACAGACGGACGGCTCTTTAAAAACAAAATGCTGTGGGCAGGCTTCGCGATTGCAGCGAGTATTGACCTGATTAACGGCATCCACGCATTCTTTCCAACCTTCCCAGAGATCCCTGTCCGCAAGGCAGACCTGAGCATCTATTTCACCGAAAAGCCGTGGAGCGCGATAGGCTGGACCCCTGTCTATATCCTGTCATTTGGTGTGGGACTTGCCTTTTTAATGCCGTTAGAGATGTCCTTTTCGCTCTGGTTCTTTTACTTGTTCTGGAAAGGCGAGCGTGTGTTAGGCAGCGCGATGGGGCTTCAGGTTTTGCCGGGGTTTCCTTACGATGGCCCGCAAGGAGTCGGGGCGTATCTGGCGATCGCCTGTTTTGGGCTTTACGGTGGACGTAAGCATTTCTATGCGATGTTTAGAAATTTGACCGGAAAGAGAGATGAGAATCTTCCACCTGAAATGCGAGATTCAACGGATTATCGGTGGCCGCTGGCAGGATTGATAGGTGGCGTTCTTTTCCTCTTTATCTTTTCAAACCGCGGCGGGATGGCAATTTGGATGATCGCGTTGTATTTTGCTATCTATTATCTTCTCGCGTTAGGGATTACACGGGTCCGCGCGGAGGTTGGGCCGCCGACACACGAAATGTTTGTGGCAAACCCACGGCAGTTTATTTTAGACGCGCTCGGTTCACGTATGATTCCACCACAGAGTTTAACGATGATGTCGCTCTATTACGCGTTCAATCGTGGCTATCGCGCGCATCCGATGCCACATACATTGGAAGCCTTTAAACTTGTAGAAGTGGCAGATATGCGTGCAAGGCGAATGGTAATCGCTCTGATGTGTGGTGTTGTTTTCGGTATCCTCGCTTCATTTTGGGCGTACCTGGTGGTTTCCTACGATATCGGTGCGAATCCTGGGTTGGGCAATGGCGGCTATAACAGGCTCCGGTCATGGCTCTATTATCCGACAGAAACGAACATCCCAGCGGTAACATTTATGGGTGTAGGGTTTCTGTTTACAGGGTTGCTGTGGTGGTTGCGCACGCGTTTTCCGATGTTTCCGTTCCATCCCACTGGTTATGCGGTCGCAAGTAGTATGTGGACCTTTGGTTGGCTCTGGTTTTCGGTTTTTATCAGTTGGGGCATCAAACATCTCATCTTGCGGTTCGGTGGCATCCGTCTCTACCATCGGGTGTTACCGCTCTTTTTGGGGTTAATTCTCGGGCAATTCATTGTGGGTGGCACGTGGGTGCTAATCCGGCTTATTTGGGGTGTGTCGGTTTATTCCTTTTATCGGTAAAGGAATAGGCATATCCTGTGTGCTATCATTGAAATATGTCCGCCTTCCTTTCAATCATTGAAGGGGATCTGGAAAATTTCGGAAAGATGCAAAAACAGGTTGAGATGAGACCCTTGCTTGTGCTAAAATATTGCAAATGACTGCGTACAAATTCACGAACTATTTTGAACAACAAGTATTGCGTAAACGGCCTTATTTAAAAAAAGAGTGGTGCGTCTATGTTGTCGAGAATGCTGTTCATGTAGAACCACAAGAACACAACAGATTCCGATTTTGGGCTGCAATCCCTGAAATCGGCGGACGTTATCTAAGAGTTATTACGCTCAAAGATAAGACTACGATTCATAATGCTTTTCCAGATCGAGGATTCAAATTATGACACTCAACTACTATCCAGAAACTGATTCCCTGTATATCAATTTGTCTGAGCGACCCAGTGTAGAAAGTCAAGAAATTTCAGAAGGCATACTGCTTGATTATGATGCCAACGGTAAACTTGTTGGTATCGATATCGATAATGCCAGTAACAAAGTTGATATGGAAAAACTGATTCTAAGTCAACTGCCTTGCAGAGTTGAAAGTCACATTGGAAAAACCAATTTTTCTTAATTTTTTTGACAATTGACGCGATAGATGCAAACAAATTCGTATACCACTTGTTCTCTGATGCAATCAAAAGAGCACTTCTACAAGTACCCGGCAAATTCATCTCGGACGCGCACCTTATCTGTATCGTCCCCGAAGCCGAGACTGAACCAGTCATTATAACCACGCGTATTTAATTGCCTAAACAGATCCACAAAATCGATTGTGCCTTCGCCTGGAACGAGATGGATTTCATATTCGCCCGTATTGTCGTTGAGGCGGACCTGACCGATGTTCTCCACGCCGAAAGCATCTAAAAAACCTTGCCACCCTTCAGGCACGAGATGTCCGTGTGCAACATTGAATGCCCACTTGAAATATGGGGAACGGATTTCGTCGAAAAACCAGTGCGTCTCGGCGACATTATGCGGGATGTAGTGGATCTCGGCGTGTTCTGGCTCCCGATTGTGGTTCTCAAAGAAGATGACTATTTCCGCTTGTTCAGCCCGCTCGACCAATCGTTGGATGCGTTCAATCGCAGCGTCTCGGCGTTGGGCGACATCACCGAAATGATAGCCGCCATGCCCGAGTTGATCCAAATCTGTCGATTGTGGGGATCAACACTGCGGATGAATTCAATAGCCTCTCGCATCTTGGGCATAATATCAGCTGCGCGTCCCTCAGAGTATTCGATAGCGAGGGGTGTCTGCATCCACCACTCTCCCTTATTCGGGAACACAGCCATCTGATCTTGTTTCCAGAGTCCACTGTAGGCGGTGAAACCCCACCCGACCTCATCTGGTCCCTCCCACACAGCGAGTGCGGGATGCGCTGCAAGGGTTCGGATACGTTCTTGAAATTCGGGGGTTGCGCCAGACTGAAGTCCCAACGGGACCCATCCCATCATTCCGTGTGCGTGTGCGCGGTCAAACGCCTCTAAACTACCACACATAACGAGGTTAACGCCCGATTCTGCCATATCTCTGAGCGCGTCCTCCTCGGCCGGGTGTTCATAAAATCCGATTGGAAAGAGACGCTGTCCATTATCCCGTGTGAGAAATCCATCGCCGTGTCCGTAGAGTGTATCGTTCATAGTGAACCTCCGTTTTGTCTATCTTCATTCTAATAGATGTTTTTCCCACCATTTGACGTAATCTGCATTGCTTATATCGTGTGAGAGCCCTCGTCTTTCCATACCCTGCTTGAAACTCTCTGCCATGTTTTCATCCCAATACGTTGTAACCTCTGAGGCTTCAGGGATTTCACCCATATCACCTGTTTCTGTCATCCATGTATCAAGTTGGGCAGCGAGTTCGCTTCGCACGGTCTCATAATTTGGATCCGTCGCGAGGTTGTTTATTTCGTAGGGGTCTGCGTCCAGATCATACAATTCTTCAGGTGGACGCGTCTGTTTCGTGAAATGCTGTTGCGCAGGCGACAATTCGCTGCTTGCTGATAACAGTGGCATCAAGCTCCAGAGTGGATACTGCTGTTTCTTATAGCCATTGAATTGCATGTAGGGACGTTCTGGGTGGTAATTTCGGATGAACTTATAACGGTGTGTTCGGATGCACCGGATTCTGTCGTCTGTTCCATCACATCGGTCTCGTGCCGCGAAAATAGCATTGCGCGATGTCGCTTTTGAACCGAGGAAGATTTGTCCTTGCATAAAATTAGGGATTTCAGTACCTGTGAGCGCAAGCGTTGTCGGTGCGAAATCGACACCGCTGATAAGTTCATCATTGACAACACCCGCATCAATCTGTCGGGGCCATCGGACGATGAGTGGAATATGGATACCGCCGTCATAGAGGAATTGCTTACAACGAATATGTGCGCGTCCGTGGTCACTCATGAAAAAGACGATGGTATTGTCGGCGAGTCCTTCATCATTAAGTCGCAGGAGAATTTGCCCGACCTTTTTATCTAAAATCTGAATACTTTCGAGATAGAGTGCCCAATCTTTTCGGACGAGCGGATGATCAGGATAGTAAGATGGTAATTCAACGTCCTCTGATGGGATAGGGCGTGCAGGATCGGGTTTAAAGACGCGGTGTGTGTCTGGAATGTTAATTTGCGCGTAAAACGGTTGCCCTTCAGGACATTCACTCCAATCAACACCGTCAAAAGGGTTTTCACGTTGAAAGTTAAAATCGGTTTTTCCGGGTCGATTGTAGGGGGGCCCTGGACTATTGCAGGTAAAATAACCGGCTTCGCGGAAGCAATCGGTGATGAGTTTCATATCCGTCCGTAAAGGTTTATCACGATTGCTGCGATGGTTGCGCGCATCAAAGTGTGTCTGATAGGTTCCGGTGATGAGTGCGGAACGGCTCGGTGAACAGACGGGGCATGTGACGAAAGCGTTGGTAAAACGCGTACCCTCCGATGCGAGTCGGTCAACATTTGGTGTTTTCACGGCGGGTGTGCCGTAACAGCCAAGATCCGGGGAGAGATCCTCACCATAAATCCAGAGAACATTTGGTTGTTTTGTGGACATAATTACTCCATTTCAGAAATTTTTACCCAAGACCCCAGATCAGAATACCTTTAAAACTGCCATGAGAACACCTATGGCGGCTAATCCAACACCAATTGCCCACTTGATCGCTCCAACGCCACTTTCAATTCGGTCAAGGCGGCTTTCGACGCTACCAAGACGATTTTCGACGCTGTCAAGACGATTTTCGACGCTGTCAAAGCGTTGTTCAACAGCCTTGAGATCAGCCTTATCAGTTTTCTCATCAATTTTGGCTTCCAAGCGATCCAAACGGACGTGAATCTGTTTTAAGGTATGAATGAGGAGTTCGTTAAAGTTGTTGTTATCAGGCATTGGTTTTTCCTCCGAGTTGCTATGACGTACCGTTAACGTTGTCCACAACATATCGGTCGCGGAACAGTGTTTGGCGGAGCGGTGGCATTTCAGCAAGGAGTTTCGGATGCGGCTTGTAGACTTTGGCGTAACCACTATCAACAGGGCTGTATAGGTTAAAAACAGCGATTCTGTCATTTTCGGTATTTGTCCACGGGTTTGCACTGTGGGTGAGTGCCTCTGTGAAGAAGAGCAGTGAACCTGGGGGACATCCGTAAGTTGTCCAAATATCGGACTTCGGGTTTTGGATATCGGGCGGTGCTGTATAGACGGATTTATGGCTGCCGGTCACTAAAAGTGTGCCGCCTTGTCCTTTTTTCACTTCGTTAAGTTCCCATACAATACGGGTGTGTGGACTGTAGCCCTTGCCGGGGAAAGCGTTGTAGTAGTGGACATCACCCGGAAAGCGGAGCAGTCCGTTGCCGTTATGCGGTCCGAATCCACCCATACCGAGTGAACGGTAAAAAAGGCTTGCACTTTCAACAGCAAAGCCGTAGCATTCCGGACTTGTTACAGCTGGATGCGCGGTGAACTCATTGAGCAGCGAGACAACAAGGGGATGATCTATCAGTTGCTGAAGGGGGCCTCCGACAGGGCTCCGTTCATGCTCCGGGATAGACTCAGGGTCGTGGTGCAGACGATACCCGAAATCGCGCATCTCCTTGAGTTCGGATCCCGTAAAGACTTCCGGTATTAGGAACCAACCGTGGGTATCAAAAGCGTACCGCTGTTCTGGGGTTAACGCTGGAATCGGCAAACCGTCAGCGTTTTGGGTAGGGAATTCGCATACATCGGGCGGCAATAGTGCTCCGAGCCAAGGTTGCTGATCTCTGTTCGTCTGTTTTTCCATCTGATCCTCCTCGTGCGGGTTAAACTTCCGCAGGATAGGCGGAGGTGCGCTGTCCAAAATCTCCGTTGACAACGTTTCCACCGGCATAAGCCTCTCGAAAAAGTGTCTGCCGTTTGGGAGGCATTGCCTCAAGGAGCTGTGGGTGCGGTAACCAATTCGACCAGCGACTCGCCACGGTATTGTACAAATTTGAGATGCGAACCCGCTCAGCGACACTCGGTTGGCACTGTATCTGCGTCATAGATTCTGTGAGCAGAAAGAGCGAACCGGGTGGACATTGGTATGTCTCCCAGAGCGGAAAATCTGGGTTTTGCACTGCCTCTGGTATCGGATATGCAGCTTTGTGGCTTCCGGTGATAAATCGGAGACTGTTGGTTTCCGAAGTGGCTTCGGTTAATTCCCATATAGCCCGTGTTAACCCGCTCCAACCGCGTCCCGGTACACACCGATAGAGATGAGAGTCGCCCGGTAAACGAAACAAGCCGTTCCCTTTGTGAAGAATAGATTGCGTTTGCGATTGTGGTGCTGTGTCCCCGAAAGATAAAGTCGCTTCCTCAAGTCGAAATCCGTAGCAGTCTTCACTTGCGGCGGGCGGATACGCCAAGAATTCGTTCAGAAATCCGACAACAACGGGATGGTCAGTGAGTTTCTGGAGCGGTCCGCCGAGGGCACACCGTTCGGGTTCTGGAATGTGTTCCGGCATCTCGTGGAGGCGTTGACAGAATTCGCGCATCTCCGCGATATCAGCGTCCGATAAAACGCTTGGAATTAGGAGCCAACCGTTTCGATCAAAATCGTATTTCTGTTTCTGCGTCGGAAGGGTGACAGGGACACCATCCGCGTTGGTGGTTGTCAATTCATCAGGCTCAACCTCAACGGCACTCCCCAAGTTTTTATTAACAACAAAGGGTTTTCTCGTTGCGAGTTCTTTATAAGCCATGAGAGGGTTCTCTCCCTTAAATATTACGTGGATGTGGCGGGGTTCATTAATTCTGGGCTTCTTCTAATACGCGAAACATGTGGTGCGCATAACTCACCGTTGAAATACCGACAAATACCAGTGCGAAACAGAGACTATAAAATTCTATATTGTTGGGTAAGCGGTGCATTATCGGTCGTAGCAGATAAAACATCACGGCGATTGATAAAAAGAAACTGGTGCCTTTACCCCACAAATTAGAGCGGGTAATCATCTTCGCCTTATATGCCAACACGGCATTGCCGAGTACAATTAAGACATCGCGGGTGACAATGATACCAAACGCCCAGAGTGGAAAGGTAGACTTTGAGAGTACAAGCGCGAAAATCCCAGCGAAGATCGCGAGTTTATCGGCGACCGGGTCTAATATATAGCCGAGTTCGCTGTGTTGCTTTAAGCGTCGCGCGAAAAACCCGTCTAACAGGTCTGTCAGAACAGCTACACCGCCACAAACGATCGCGAATATCCATTGTGCACGGTAAATGAAGTAAAAGATAAAAGGCACCGTGCCGAGTCGAGAAACCGACAGGATATTGCTAACATAAAAGAAATGTTGACGTGTAATTTGGATTGACCGAGTTTCGGTAAATTGATGAACGGGAGCCTTGAGTGCCATTATGTTATTGTGTTACAGATAGGTTTTGTGATGTAGGAGCGAGCGCATTCATATGGGAAGCCTGTCAACTTTACCCGACATGATCCGAACAATTTCAATTGTTGCGCGCCGTCAATTGAAAGGCGATCCGTCGATTCTGATCCGTCAGAATTTCGATTTCGCGTGTGAGAAGCTGCTCCAACGGAATTGTCTCCAACAAAGTCTGTTTTTCTTCAAGCGAAATACGTAGGCGTATGCCGATCTGATAGGCGAGTTCCCTCGGATCGTTGGGTTGTTCTTCCGGCGGCTGCCACGCAAAAATCAAGCGACTGGATAACGCTTCGTACGCTTCATATAATTCTTCAGTCTGAGTGGTCACTGATTCTGATACTGCCTCAATCTCTGTATCCGGGTCATCTAACATTCGGACGCGACCGGTGAGATAAGAGAGATGCTCTTGAACTTCAAGAATTTGAAACCGGTACTCACCAGCAGTGATGATATTCATGCGGCCGTCATCTAAATGCTCAACGTGAAGGATCCGGGCAGCAGTGCCAACTTCGCAAGGCGTGGCAGCTTCACCTACCTCTTCCCCTTCTTTGATAAGTACAACCCCGAATTCGGACTCATGTTCTAAGCAGAACTTGATCATGGTGCGATACCGAGGCTCAAAGATACGTAGTGGCAAAAACCCGCCGGGGAACAAGACCGCTTGTAACGGGAAAAGCGGAATCTGTCGTTCATCAGATGTTTGATCGTTCGATAAGACTTCGGCGTTCCGCATGTGAACTCCTCTTTGTCCTGACGTTCGGATGTACAAGATGGACTTATTTTTGTGCTGGATATAATTAAAGCGCGCCCACGTTTTTAGCACATTTAATAGATATCTGTTTCCAGTCACAACCTTGTATATATTCTTGCACAAAATGCGTGATTCGTCAAGGGTTTTTATGAGGAATGGTTTCCAGTTTTCAGTTTTCAGTTTTTGAATAGAGCATCGGGCATAGGTATGCGCTGTTATCTGCATAAATCGGGTCTGCAAAGTTTCCCTCCTACAAAATATTTTTTCAGACTTGAATGACTCCGATGTCTCAATCAAGATGTCTTGACAATCTGACCCATTTCCGTTATAATACCTCTGAGTAACAGGTTTAAGCAGGAAATTAGGACCCTCAGAACAGATTTTACAATTAATGACACATTGGTTCGGTGCGCGGACAAAGCGTGTTAATCAATGGATGTCCACACAATTTTACATTGCATTATGACCGAAACGGATATTCGCGTATGTTTTCTGCACGAATATCACAACGATTGGAGTAGCATGTGAATTCAGAAAAGTTGGGAAACGCTTTCGCAAAATCTAAAGACATTGCTATCAACCTTTTAGGTAATATACTGTATCGGACCCGGGTAGAACCGATTCGCGATGAAGACGGTATAAAGGGTCTAAAGGCACGTTGGATAGGCGATGAAGGCAGGAATGTGCTTGAGATTAACACGCCAGCAGGCAGTGCCGATATTAAAATAGATGGTGATGCAACACCGACGATTGAGTACGTCCAAGACGGTGAGAACCGGACAGTGGCTGTCAAACATGTTAAGGACATCTCCTGTGAGCTCAGTCAAGAGACTGTGGATCAGATTGCGACCCCGAGAGGTGCGGCACTTGCGATTTGCATTGGCGCGGGTGCAGGTTTGTTTGGCTGGTTCCTTATTTCAGTCGCGCGCGCCCTATCCGTTCAACGGGTTCAACAGATAGACGCTACCATCTCTCCGATTGTTTCGAGAGAAGATAACACAGCATCGGAAGAGGACACACTCGAAGCCAATGAAGATCACGGCAGTTGATCCGTTCTATTTACGGATGCCTAACATCACGACAGCAGCAGATGGAACGCAGGATACACTCTTGGTGCGAATCCGTACGGATACAGGGATTGAAGGTTGGGGTGAATGCGATGCCTCGCCGTTGGTTAGTCTTGCTGTTTATTGCTGCCCAATGTCGCACGGTAATATTATCAATATCCGTACGTCTCTTATCGGCGAGACGCTTGATAGTCCTGATGATGTCGTTCGCCTCAGTGAAAAGGTGTTGCGGAATGGACTGGACATTCAACAGATACAACATGCTTATAGCGGGGCAGAGATTGCGCTGTGGGATGTTATTGGGCAGCAGTTAGAGAAACCCGTTTACTGCCTGCTTGCTGAGATATCTGACACTTCTGACATCGCACACCCTAAACTACCGTACGCGTCTGTTCTTTTTGGCGACACCTCGGAAGATACCTATCATATTGCAGCGGGATTACGCGAACAGGGGTACCGTGCTGCGAAGTTCGGTTGGGGACCGATGGGTAAATTCGGCGAGGCAAACGACATCGCACTCGTGCAAGCAGCGCGTGAAGGGATGGGACCAGATGCACAGATTATGATTGATGCTGGGGTTGTCTGGGGGACAGATTACGAAACCGCCTACCAACGCGCCGAGGCGTTTGCCGAATTTTTACCGACATGGTTGGAGGAACCGCTTGCTCCTGATGCGATTGATGCTTATGATTCACTAACTGAGAAGAATCCATCCGTTCCCATCGCGGCAGGCGAAGGTTCAAGTATCTATCGCATGGCAGAGGACCTGATTGTAAACGGCGGCATACAGTTTGTGCAGATTGACGCTGGGCGTATCGGTGGGATTATGCCTTCTTTTAAGGTGCGTCACCTCGCGGAGCGGCGCGGGATACAGTACGTCAATCACACGTTTAAGAGTCACCTGAGCCTTGCTGCCGCACTTCACGTCTTCGCAACAAATCCTGATTTTGATCTGTTAGAATATCCGGCAGCCGGATCTGAACTGTCGCAGTCCCTTGTAGTAGAGCCGTTTCCTGTCGAATCCGATGGGACAGTTCGAGTGAAGGAGCTGCCCGGACTTGGTATAAGTATAAATATAGAAGCCATTCGTCCCTATTTAGCCCCGGTACGGATTGAGGTGGGTGCGGATACGGTTTTTGCACAAGAAAGTTTGTAGGTAAGATCGGTGCCGAGGGTATGTTTAGAAGTTGGCGCGCTTTGTAAGCACGCCAACTAAAGTAAGCAGAAAGGGCAGAAGATTACTTATAGTTTGTATCAAATGACCCCATGAGTTATACTTATAGTATGCGTTAC